>JAAUQQ010000100.1 GCA_012032745.1 Synechococcales cyanobacterium RM1_1_8 | reverse complement strand
AGGCGTCCGCTTCCTGCCCAAGGGGCCAATGCTCGTGGAATATCCCGCTTCGCGGTGAGCTGGCCGCCCATCAAAAACGCCACTGGTTGAGTGGCGTTTTCCCATTACGGGCTGACTGAACGCTGGCCTGTAGCGAGTGGACCGTAACGCAGGGGTTACAACTCGCCTACAGTTGTGCAGGCACCTTGATATTTGCTTCCCACTTACGCGGTTCGCTCGCCCGGCGGATCGTCCGCCAAATCTGTGTTGCAGCCAAGGTGCCATCGGCCACGGCCACGGAGACTTGGTTCAGGCCCTGCTTCAGATCGCCCAGGGCGAAGATGCGATCGTGGCTGGTCTGACACATCTCATTGGTGACCAGGTTCTTACCGCTATATTCCAGCTCAATCCCCTGAAGATATTCATTGTGGTAATGGGAGCCCATGCCGACCAAGCCGGTTGTCGCCTCAACCAAGGTGCCATCGGCCAGCTCCACCCCGCTGAGCTTGTGGTTTTCGCCATGGAACTTCACGATAGGCTGTTCATACAACGGATAGCCATGCTCCGCCAGCTTCTGCTTTAGCTCTACGCTGGCTTCAAACAGGCCATGGGTAAAGACGGAGATGTAGGGCGTGAACCAGTTCAAGACGAAGGCTGCATGGGCCTGGCCTTCGGTGTTGACAATCAGCGCTGCCCTTTGATCCCACATGTCAAAACCATCACAGATCATGCAGACATGGAGCGTGTAGCCAGCATAGTCGTAGACGTTCTGCATGTTCTCCAGCTTGGGCAGGTTGTCCATGATGCCCGAAGCCGCCACCACATATTTGCTGCGCAGGCTGTGGCCAACATCATCTTTTTTGCCGATTTTGACATTGACTGCGAAGGTCTCGCCTTCATCGGTCACCGATTCCACAAAGCCCCGCAAAAAGTCTGCGCCCCAGTGCAGTGCCTGATCGGTGCCATGCTGGATGATGTCTCGGCCCGGCACGGTGGGGTCTTGGCCAAGGAAATTGCGCGTGTCCTGCATCCAGAACGATCGCCCCCGACCTTTTTCCACCACCAAACATTTGAGACCGTAGCGGGCCAGATAGATCGCAGCGGACAGGCCACCCATGCCACCACCCACGACGATCGCGTCATAGACCGTATCCAAGCGAGTCTCAATATTTTTACTGGAGAGTTTCATAGCGGACCTCCGAACAGCAGCAGCGATAGATAGCGACAGATAGCGACAGACAGCAATAGACCAGGGCAGCAGCCATAGACGTCAGCTCCCCCCATCAGTATGAAACCGAATTCAACCGATGGGGGGAGCAGGGAGCGATTATGGGCCGTTAATTAGCCCACAAATTCGCGAGGCGTAGCAATCCCCGAGGACTCAGTGCCCTTGAGATAGGCCAACATGGTATCTGCATCGGACACCTCAAAGGGATCGGTGGGGCAGTTATCCCCAAAGTCCTTCTCGATGAAGGTTTTCTCAATCGCCCCATCGTTGACCAACATGGAATAGCGCCAGGAGCGAGCGCCGAAGCCCAGGTTGTCCTTGGCCACTAACATGCCCATCTTGCGCGTGAATTCGCCGTTGCCATCGGGCAGCAGGAAGACATTGTTGGCACCGACCTGCTTGCCCCACTGGAACATCACAAAGGCATCGTTGACGGAGACGCAAACGATCGCATCCACGCCCAACCCCTTGAACTCTTCGTAGAGTTCTTCGTAGCGGGGCAGGTGGTTGGAGGAGCAGGTGGGGGTGAAGGCTCCGGGCAGGGAGAAGACGATCACTTTCTTGCCGCCGAAGATTTCATCGGTGGTCAGATCTTGCCAGCGGAAGGGGTTGGGGCCTTCGACGGATTCGTCGCGGACGCGGGTTTTGAAGGTGACGTTGGGGACGCGTTCGATGACTGCCATGGGATAAGAACCTCACTGAGAATGAAGGGTTGCCAACGGGCCCTGGGCTGCGCAGCCGGGGACCGCCGGGGGATTTTGTCTTGCGGACCGGAATCTTGCGGACCGGAATCTTGCGGACCGGAATCTTGCAGACTTGGGTCTTGCAGAACGATCTTTCACAAGCTGGAATTATTCTAACTTAGGAATAGACAAATTAACAGTCTGCCTTCAAGTTGAGAAAGAACCTGGGTTCGGCCCCTTTCCTAAAAAGCGATGCTATTCTTGAGTCAGATGTCAAGCTTGGGCGCGACAGGTTTGGGGGATGAAGGGCTGTTTGGCTTGTGGCTCTGCTGCTGCCATCCAGCCATGATGTTCCAGCTTGCTTGCCCAATCCCTAGCTTTGATTTTCTGTTGCCGTTGGAGCGTTCGGACCATGCCACAGCCCATTAAACCGGAGATGACACAGCTCCCGGTGATGAAACAGCCCTTGGCGATGAACCAGCCCCTGGAGATGAAACAGCCGTCTGAATCTGGCACCAAGCCCACCGCTGAGCAGGCTGGGGAAATCGTTCAAACTCTTCGCCAGAAGGGCCTACGGGTCACGCCCCAGCGCTTTGCGGTCTATGCCAATCTGCTCGCCCGCGCCGACCATCCCTCGGCTGAGCAGATCCTGGGCGATCTCAATCAAAATGGCCCCACCTCTTCCCAGGCCACGGTCTATAGCTCGCTCCAGGCCCTGCGGGATGTGGGGCTGGTGCGGGAGGTGCTGCTAGAGGAGGGGCTTTGTCGCTATGATGCCAATGTTGCTCCCCACCATCACTTTCGTTGTCAGTGCTGTGGGTCGATTGAGGATATTGCCTGGGAGCAGTTTGAGAGTATTTCCCTGACTCAGTTGCGGCCTGGGTTGCGGGTGGATGACTATGAGGTGACTGTGGCGGGGATTGTGCGATCGTGCGCGCCTTCTCCGTAGCATTGGCAGAGCATGTTGTCTTCAGGAACTTCCAGGTTTCAAGTCATCCTTCTGCCTGAGAGGCAAAGCAAACAGCTAGAAGAGGCAAATCTGACAGCCATGGGGGTTAGCCCCCCGCTGTTAGTTTCTCTGGCCCACCGTAGGGACGGAAGCCGTCCCTGATGGATCACCCTCGCTAAAAGGCTGGGTTGTTTCGCCTTGGTTTTGGGGGGATTGGTTGGAAATTCCCTAAGGAGAGGGCAAATTTCAATAGGGCAAATCCTGGCGCAGGCTGTGGTTTTCGATGCGGTAGAGCTGTTCGTAGAGCGATCGTGCCTGCTCGCTCAAGGCCGGTGGCAGGACTACCTCAATCTCGACAATTTGATCTCCCCGCTCTCCGAGATCATCGGGATAGCCCTTGCCCGCCAGGCGCAGCCGCCGCCCCGATTGAATGCCGGAGGGTAAGGTCAGGGCCACCGGCCCATCTAACGTCGGCACCTTCACCGTCGCCCCCACCATCGCTTCCGCCGGGCTGACCGGCAGATGGCAGTGGAGGTCTTGCTCTTGGAGTTGGTAAAAGGGGTGGGGTGAAATTTCAATCTGCAAGTACAGGTCGCCGCCGCCGATGCCCTGGCCCCGCAGCCGGATTTGCTGCCCGGTCACCAATCCCCTGGGCATGTCGATTTCTAGGGCTCGCCCATCCGCGAGGCGAATGCGCTCTAAGCCGCCGCTGTAGGCCTTTTCTAGGGGGACGGCCAGGTGGGCTTCGATGTCGCAGGGCTTGGCTGGGGAGGTTGTTTGGGCAGAGCTTTGGGCAGAGCTTTGGGCAGAGTTTTGGGCAGTGGCCGAAGCCGGGCGATCGCCCACACCATCCCCCCGATCCTGGCTGGCTGCCCCCCAGGCAGAGGCGCTCGGAGCCTTGCCCAATAGGTCGTCCACAAAGGTGTTGAAGTCTGGGAACTGGCTGAAGTCCATTTTGGGGATGTCAGGCCAGCGCCGCGATCGCGCTGAACCAAAGTCTTCCGCCTGGTTCCAGAACTGGCCAAACCGATCGTACTGGGCGCGCTTTTCCGGATCCGACAGCACCTCGTAGGCTTCGCCAATTTGCTTAAAGTTCTCCTCCGCTGCCCGATTGCCTGGATTAACATCGGGGTGATATTTGCGAGCGAGCTTGCGGAAGGCCTGTTTGATCAGCTCCGGAGTGGCATCCCCAGGGACATCGAGCAGTTGGTAATAGTCGCGAAAATTGTCCATCGGCGAAGGGGCAGGCGGCGAGGAACGGGGGTGGGGCGAGGGCCTGGGGAAGCTCTTCCAGGTTTGAGCCAGGCCTAGCTAGCCAGGCGTTAGATCCAGTCGTTGTCTTCGCCCCAATCCTCATTGGCGTAGGGATCGTCATAGCGGGGATTGCTGCGGCTGCGATCGCCCGATCGGTTCGGGGGCCGGCTCGGAGGCCAGTTTTGGGGAGGATTGCCGGGCCGCGCTCCGGTCAGATCGTCTGGGCGGCGGCTGGCTGGCCGAGCATCGGGCCGACCGCCTGGCCGAGCGTCTGGCCGACCATAGGGATCGCCTGGGGCACCACCGTAGGCGCTGTAGCTGCGATCGCCCGGCTGCCCCGAACTGTAGCGATCCTGGCCAGCGCCGCCTGGGCCATAATCACGTTGCCCATAATCGCCCTGGCCGTAACCGCCCTGACCATAACCGCCCTGACCGTAACCGCCCTGACCATAACCGCCCTGGCCATAATCATTGCGGCCATACCCGCCCTGGCTGTAGCTGCCCGAGCCATAGCTACCATCGCGCCGATCATAGTCATCGTCGCCCATCAAGGTGTCCTTCACATCCTTGAACGTCTCCCGAATTGCACCCAAGACCCCATCGTCGCCCTCTTCCGCCAGCCGGGCTTTAATCTCCCGCTCCAGGGTCGTCAAGGCATCTTGCAGATCGCCCTGGGCCAGGTCAATGCCGCGATCGTCATCGGCGGCGACATAGGCCTTGAGTTCGCGGATATAGCCTTCCACCCGCTTGCGCTGGGGCTCGGCAAAGTACATGCCAAAGTCGATCGCCACCTCCCGCAGCTTGCGCTCGGACTTGCTAATCAGGCTCTCGGCATTGTTGCGCTTGTCGATGCGGGCTTTTTGTTGGCGATCGCTACGGGCAAACTCCTCCGCCTCTTGCAACATGCGATTGACCTCGGCATCGCTCAGGGTCGAGGCCCCCTGGATCGTCACCGTCTGTTCCCGCCCCGTGGTGCGGTCCAGGGCGCTCACCTGCAAAATACCGTTGGAGTCGATGTCAAAGGAGACCTGCACCTGGGGCACGCCGCGCGGGGCTGGGGGAATGCCCATCAGCTTGAAGCGGCCCAGGGACTTGTTCCCCGATGCCATTTCTCGCTCGCCCTGGAGCACGTGGATTTCGACTAGGGTTTGGTTCGCTTCCGCCGTGGAAAAATATCTGACTTGCGCACCGGCACGGAGGTGTTGCGGGGAATCAATGCCTTCATCACACCGCCAATGGTCTCCAGGCCCAAGGACAGGGGCGTCACATCCAACAGCATCACATCGCGCACATCCCCCGCGATAATGCCCGCTTGGATCGCCGCCCCCACCGCCACCACCTCATCGGGATTGACGTTTTGGTTGGGCTCCAAATTGATAAAGCCCCGGACCAGATCCTGCACCATGGGCATGCGGGTGGAGCCCCCCACCAGCACCACCTCGTTGATTTCCCGAGGGTGGATGCCCGCATCCTGGATCGAGCGACGCACCGGCAGCCGCAGCCGTTCGAGCAAATCACCACACATCAGCTCAAACTCACCCCGCGTCAGGCGAGCTTCCAAGTGCTTTGGCCCTTCTTCGGTGGCGGTGATGAAGGGCAAATTAATATCCGTCGCTCCCAGGCCCGACAGTTCGATCTTGGCCTTTTCCGCAGCTTCATTCAGGCGCTGGAGGGACTGGCGCTCCCGCCGCAGATCGATGCCCTCCTGGGCCAGAAATTTCTCCGCCAGCCAGTTGACGATCTTGCGGTCAAAGTCATTGCCGCCGAGCTGGGTGTCGCCGCTGGTGGACAGCACCTCAAACACACCATCGCCCACGTGGAGAATGGAGACATCGAAGGTGCCCCCGCCCAGATCGAAGACCAGGATCGTCTGGCGCTGATCGCGATCGAGGCCGTAGGCCAGGGAGGCGGCGGTGGGTTCGTTGAGGATGCGTTTGACATCGAGCCCGGCAATGCGGCCCGCATCGCGGGTGGCCTGGCGCTGGGAATCGTTGAAGTAGGCTGGAACAGTAATCACCGCGCCGGTCACGGTTTGGCCCAGGTAGCGGCTGGCTTCATCGGCCAGCTTGCGCATGATCATCGCCGAAATTTCTTCGGGGGCAAACTCCCGCTCCAGGCGCGGGGCCACCAGGCGGATGTTGCCATCTTCGGTGCGCCGCACGCGGTAGGGCACCCGCTTGTCTTCGTTGCTCAGCTCGGCATATTGGCGGCCGATGAAGCGCTTGATGTTGAAGAACGTATTCTGGGGGTCGAGGACGGCTTGGCGGCGGGCCATTTGCCCGATGAAGCGATCGCCCGTTTTGCCAAAGGCCACCACCGAAGGTGTGGTTCTGGCCCCCTCTGCATTAGCGATGACCACGGGCTTGCCAGCTTCCATGACGGCAACGACGGAATTGGTGGTTCCCAGGTCAATGCCAACTACTCTACCCATGCGCTATTGTTGCTCCTCGCCGATCCCAAAGTTGGGTTAACGTCATCGTCTGTGCACAAATTTCGCCCTTGGTCCAGCCACGGCAGCGGCCATGGAAGTCACTGGGGATGGCAGACCAAACGAAGGCCAGTCCAGGAGAACGGGTTTGACAGATCGATGTTGCTGCCTATTCTATCCGCTTAATCCCAAAGCGCAGGGCAAGCAAGAATTAATAACGGAGAAGGAGGGATTCGAACCCTCGTTAGAGTTACCCCTAAACAGCATTTCCAGTGCTGCGCCTTAAACCGCTCGGCCACTTCTCCAAGTTTTGAGTTGGGAGCATGGTGCTCACCGGCACCCTATCCTAGCCGAAGCTGCTGCCTAGGGCAAGGAATTTTCTGGCGCGGGGTCCGGGCCGGGGCTGGCGCGAGTTCCGGGCCGGGGCTGGGTGGTGAGGCTGGCCTGGCCCGGCTGCCAGTCCGCTGGGCAGACTTCATCCCGGTGGCGCTGGACATGCTGGATGGCCCTGAGGCTGCGCAGGGTTTCATCGACGCTGCGACCGACGGCGAGGTTGTGGATGGTGGCCTGTTGAATGAGGCCCTCGGGGTCCAGGATCAAGCTGCCCCGCAGGGCAACGCCTTCCTGGGAGTCGAGCAGACGATAGGCCTGGCTGATATCTCGCTTGAGGTCGGAGACCAGGGGGAACCGCACAGGCCCGACGCCTCCCAGCTTGCGTTCAGTCTGGATCCAGGCGAGGTGGGCGTATTGGCTGTCGATGGAGATGCCGAGGATGTCGGTGTTGAGGGCCTGGAATTCATCGTAGCGATCGCTAAAGGCCCCAATCTCCGTCGGGCAAACGAAGGTAAAGTCCAGGGGATAGAACAGCAAAATCAGGTAGCGGCCCCGATAGTCGGCGCTGCGCAGGTTATAAAAATCTTCATTGATGACGGCGATCGCCTCAAAATCCGGCCCCCGTTGGCCCACCTGCGGCGCAATGCTATCCCCCATGCCAGGGCTTCTCCCATAGAAAGCGATGTCCGGTCTCAGCTATGCTGGCCCACCCAGCGGTCAAGGCGAGGGGCCGGGCGGGGGCGATTTAAGGTCGCAGATTGAATCTAAAAAATGGCTCAGGCGTGATTTGAACACGCGACAAAGGGCTTATGAGTCCCCTGCTCTACCACTGAGCTACTGAGCCGCAGAGACATTAGCCTCATCGGTTAACGAGGTTAACACAAGGTCGATCGTCAGTGCAAGCCTGGGCTTAGTCTGGAATTTATTCTGACAATGCACTCAAAAAGGGCCGCCCCAAAATGGAGCGGCCCTGGGTTCAGCCAACGAGTCTTAGGGCCTAGCGGGGGGGCAGGAAGGCGGCGGGATTCACCGCACCCTGGCCAGAGGGGATGATCTCAAAGTGAACATGGGGGCCGGTGCTGCGTCCGGTGCTGCCCATGTCGGCGATGTGCTGCCCCTGGCGGACGCGATCGCCCTCCCTCACCACATTGCGGTTGTTGTGGCCATATAGCGTAACCGTGCCATTTGGATGGGTGATCTCAACCAGATTGCCATAGCCGTCTGCCCAACCAGAGTAGGTGACCGTGCCACTGGCCGCAGCCACAATCGGCGTGCCCGTATCCGCAGCAATGTCAATACCTTTGTGCATCCGTCCCCAACGCCAGCCATAGCCGGAGGTGAGTATGCCCTGGGCGGGCCAGATGAATCCTGTGCTGGCCTGATCGGGCAGGTAGGGCTCGGAACTCAGCGGTGGCAGACCTGGGGCAACAGACTGGCGCAGCAGGGACTGGGCCAGGGGCTCATAGGCATCGGAGCCCAAGGAAGCCGCTGCAAACAATTGAGGTTCACCCTGGGCGACCCGTTCGGTCAACGGCCTGGTGACTTTGATGGGGCCACCGCCGCCGGGCAGAACGGCGACCGAGGGAGCGGGCGCAGACTGGGGGGATGCCAGGCCAGCAGCCGGAGAAACCGTACGGGGGGGCAGGGGCGCAGCCAAAGGACGCGCTGCGGCAGCCGGGCGAGGGGCTGGCTGGACAGCGACAGTCGCTTCGGTCGCCGCAGCCTGGGTCGCCGCAGCCTGGGTCGCCGCAGTCTGGGTCGCCGCAGCTTGGGTTGCGGCAGAAGCCTCGGGCGCTGAGGCTTTAGGCGCAGCAGCGAGATTAGCCTGGGCCTCGGACCTATACTTTTGGCGCAGGCTGCGAATCTCGTCCAACAGGCTATCGACGTAATCAACGCTTCCGTCAGCTTGGGCTACCGGAGCAGGGCTGGCTGGAGCAGGGCTAATCGGGGCTGGCGCTGAAGCGACAACTGGGTTCGCCACCTGGACCTGGTTCGCCCCAGGCTGCCCAGTGGCACTGGCGATATTGGCTGGGGCGATATTGGCACCGGAGGGAAGTCTCAAGTTCTGACCCACGAAGATCAAATCCGGGTCAGAAATGCCATTGGCCGCAGCCAAGGACTGCATCGAAACGCCGTAGCGCCGGGCAATCTGAGCTAAGTTTTCGCCTGCCCCGACCTTGTGGGTTGAAGCCTGAGCCGCAGCCGCGCCGCTAGGTTTGAAGGGCTCGATCGGGCGAGAAGCACTGTTCGAGCTGCCCGAACGAGGTAACGATGCCACCTGGGGCAAGACCGCTTCACCGGCCATCACCGGAGGGGCGCTGACCTGGACCGCTGGGAGAGAATCGCGCTGGACCGAGTCCGCCTGGGCGCCTTGGCAGTCGTCTCAGCGATGGAAGCCACTTCCAAGGACAGACGGGCTGGCTGGCTGGGGGAAGCCTTGGCCACCCCATTGCCCGCCGCCACATCAGCCGTCAAAGGCTCATCGGCGTGGGGAATTGCGATGTTCTGATCCACCTTCAAAACGCTGGGATTGGCGATTTGATTGATGGCAATTAGCGCATTGCGATCCACGCTGAATTTTCTGGCGATGGAATCGACGGTGTCGCCAGGCTGCACGCGGTAGGGCGCTAGCTGGGAGAGATCCAAGCCGGTGTTGCGGGTAGAACCGGAGGTACTGCTTCCCGTGGAGAGGTTCTGGCGCAGGGCTTCGCGGCGATCGCGCAACTGGGCGATTGCTCGGTCCGCAGCCTGGGACGAAACGCCAGCATCCGAAACCGTGGAGTTTGCCTGGGCTACCACAGCGGGCGAGGTAGACAGCGCAGGCACTTTGAGGCGACTGCCAACGCCCACCCCAGAAGATTTGGCAACGCCGTTGAACTCAGCCAATGCGTCTAGGCTAATGCCGTAGGCCCTAGCGATCCCGTAAAGGGTTTCGCCGGACTGGACGACATGGAGGGAGCTGGCTGCTTCAACCTGCAAATCTCCAGCCAAGGATTGGGGAGCCTCAGCACCGGAACGGGCAACCACCGCCACATCACTGGCGCGAGGTGCATCCGCATAGAGGCCGACCTCCAGCTCCTTCTGAGCAGACTCAGCCAGGGCCTGAAGCTCCAACGCCAGTTCTGCAGAGCGCTGGGCAACCTTCTCACTGCCATTGGCTTCAGCCGCAACGGCGGGATCGGCTTTGAGCACAGAAAGCACATTGGATGCGCCCATGGAGAGGGCCAGACCCATGACGGCAGCAGAGGTGCGGACCCGCCGCTGGGTTGCGGAATTCACGAGCGCAGGCTTGATTAAGCCTTCAATCAGGTCAACTCCATCATCGTGGCGAACCACAGAAGCGATCGCCTCTGCCCTCGTCCGCTGAACCGCATCAACCACAGAACCGACGGCTCGCTCACAGCCTTCGCCCGACTCAGAAAGCGCAGCGGGCGCAGTCGGGAAGTCATGACCAAGATTGCGGGGAAGTAGGGGCTCGATTTTCTTTGGAAATCCTCGTTTCAAGGAATAACCTCCTGACAACTTAGAACTCAAACATCCGGACAGGCTGCGATTAGAGCGCCCACTATTCCTAGCAGGGCTAGCGTCTGGCGAAGCCGTAGAGCAAACCAATCGGACGCATCACTTTGAATACCTCGAAAGGTTATCTCGCTTTTTCGAAATAGACAAGCTTGTGCAAATCTTGCGCCCTAACCCAGGGGCTCGTCTTCAGTAATTCCGCCAGTGCCATACGGCAATCCATCGACTAGCCGAGGCAAATACAATCCCTCTATTCCTTGCAGGACGGTTAATTGAGCGTTTTCTAGAAGGGAGAAAACTGTCCCGAATTCGATCATTTTATTTGTGCCTTAGTTCAGTTCCCCAACGGGATGGGAAAAGCCAAAACCAAATTCTGGAGAGGACTTGAGCCCGTTTCCCTACAATCTTCTCCACAGTGCCGCCCCCAAGGCTCTGGAGATAGGGATTTCTTATCTCTCTTTGACCGGAGCTGGAACGATTCTGGCGCCCCCTTGGCAGGAAACGGTCGTCTCGAAGACAGACAGAGGAGGCAGCCAACTCAAAACCCAGCATTGTCTCCAAAGTCAAGTGGTAAAAGATTATCTTTTATAATCAGAAGGGGTGATACCCCTGGGCAAGGGAAAAAACTGGCCTTTCGGGGCGATTATTTGACCCAACTTGTGATCCAAGTCATTTTTTGAGGGGAGATTTTAGGTTGCATTCTGCGCTCAAGCATTGGCCTGGCCTAGCTTCCAGCTTTCTCGCTCACGGCTCATAAGCAAAATAGCAATATCTTTTCTACTCAATAATATTTTCTAAACCAAAGCCGCTGCGGCTGGAGGCTACAGGGGGTTATTTCTGGTCCAAGGGAGCAGCCATGGGCCAAGCGGGACGGCAGGGCGACATCGAACCGCATTTCAACTTTGTTCGGGGTTTGTCTGGATCACGCTGCTGCTGCAAGAAGAACTAGAGGAGGGCTCCGTGCGAAGTTGTGATGTTACTGACGAATGAACTCCCCATCTTCCCACCTCCCTATCTATCCAACTTGGATGCTTTATTCCTTGGAAGTCCCTCAGTCAGACCAGTTGACCTAGCTGGCGTCTTGCTTCAAACAGCCCGAGGGCAGCACTCACGGACAAATTCAGACTGCGCACATGCTTTTGCTCCATGGGAATGTACACCCTCGCATCACAGGCTTCCATCAGCGCCGGTGGAATGCCACTGGTTTCGCAGCCGAACAGCAGCCAATCATTGTCCTGAAAAGCAAATTTGCTGTAGTTCTCGCTGCCCTTGGTGCTGAAGGCAATCCAGCGGCCGGGCCGGGCTACCGCTTTGAAGCTATCGATGGAGTCGTGCTGGTGGAGGTTGACGTGGGGCCAGTAATCCAGCCCAGCGCGCTTGAGCTGGCGGTCCGTAATTTCAAAACCGAGGGGGCCAACCAAGTGCAGGGGGGTTGCTGTGGCCGCACAGGTCCGGGCGATGTTGCCGGTGTTGGGCGGAATTTGGGGCTGGATGAGAACGAGGCGAAGCATGGAGAGCGTCAAATAAAGGAAGTCAGCCCATGCATCAACCCATGAATCAGACCGTGAATCAACTGCGAGGGCGAGACTGCTAACGCCGGGCTGGTAATGCCAAACTAGCAACGCCAGACTGGCAACGTCGAGCGGGTGCAGTGACTTAGCTGTATTGAGATTGGAGGCGTTGGCCGATCGCTCGAATTCTCTGGCTCCAGTCCTGGGGGGCTTGGGGAGCGGGAAGTTCTAAGACGGGCCAGTTGGTCTGGTTGCTGCAGGGGCAGTCGAGGGAGGCCATCCCCGCGACGCGCTGGGCGATCGGCATACTACAGCGGGCGCAGGTGTGGAGATCCCAAGCCGATTCGGTCAGGTCTCCCAAGCTGGGCGTAACATCGTCCAGGTGGCAGTGGTGGAGGCCCGCTTGCACAAAGATCTGCCAGCAAGCTTCAAACTCAGGGCTGTAGTCGTTGCCTTGGATGGCGTTGGTGGGACAGTAGGCCTGGGCGTTGCCATCAATGTGGACAGACTTGCCGAGCTGAAACCAAAGGGCAAGGTAGCGACGGATTTGAACTTGGCTGGCCATAGCAGGGCGGTTCCATTGCGGAGTGCCTTAGATCCTAACCTGCCTCGTTCTCATGGTTTGGCCGTATGAAGGCCTGTAAACCTGTACTTTTCCTGAAGGCGAGGGCGATGCTCGATCGCCAGGTCCGCCCGAGCGCAAGACTAGCCCTGGAGTGTCAGACCTCTCGATCCACACCTTATATATGTATGGAATCGTTGGGGAGGGGAAGCTGGGGCACCAGGGGAATGCCCAAACGGTGGAGCGGCAGAGCATAGCCCCCTGCAACCAAGTAGGTTTCCTGGGCGATCGCGCTCACCTGCTGAATCAGGCTGCCGAGCGATCGCGAAACTGTCGCCCTAAGGCATAGGCGGGCACCACGCCCCAGCCCGTTTCCTCTGCGACGAGGAGAACCTGGGGCGGGGGTTGTTGCTAGGGCGCTGGTCAATTGGGCACAGCGCTCCTGCCACTGGAGATCGCTCTCTTCCAGGAGATTGGCCAGCCAAGTGCCGAGGGAATCGACCAAGAGGCAGTCGGTGGCGGTGGCGACGGCAATGGCAGCGGGCAGGGCCTGGGGAATTTCCTGGGTTTGCCACTGGGACGGTCGGCGCTGGATGTGGGCGGCGATGCGATCGCCCCAGTCCGGGTCGTCGGCGTAACGCTGGGCCGTGGCGATATAGATGACCTGGCGATCGGATGCCTGGGCCAGGCGTTCTGCCCAGGCACTCTTGCCGGATCGGGCTGGGCCAGTGATCAGGATGATTGAAGCGGGATTGGCCATCGTCTGCATTACCTTGATCCAAATTGCCCTGGCCCAAATTGCCTTGACACAATACCAAAGAGTGGTAGCCTGATTCGCAGCTCTCGCCCCAGCAAAACCGGCCCCAGCCCAGCCGTTACCGACTCGGCTCCGGACCAGGTTGTGAAGGGCCAGTGCCAGAAGCCAGTGCCAGAAGCCAGTGCCAGAAGCCAGTGCCAGAAGCCAGCAAGGCGAAATGTCAGCAGCTCTGTAAGCTATGCCGCCTGGGTGGGTAGCCTTTGACCAGATTCAGGTGGTGGAGAAACGAATGACCTCAAGCCTTCAGCGAATTCAGGCGGCCCTGGCCCAAGCCCCAGGCCAGCGCCGGTGGGGCGACTTCGCCCTTC
>JAAUQQ010000099.1 GCA_012032745.1 Synechococcales cyanobacterium RM1_1_8 | reverse complement strand
CCTTTTCGTTGGGATAGGGCGGGGAGGTGATGACCGCATCAATGGATTGGGGCTGGAGCAGTTTTCCGACCCAGCGGGAGTCTTGCTGGAAGCAGTGGCTGGGGGGGAAACTTTGCCCGGCGATCGCGTCTAGATCTCCAGCCATTTCCAACACCTTTTGCTGCCAGGCTGCGTAGACTGGGGCATCGATCTTTTTGTGGCGGCTGACGCCGACCTCGGGACCAAATTTGAGGTTGCTGGCGCTGTGGACAGCGCTGTGGGCCAGGGCGAGGCGCAGGCGATCGCCCAGGGCTGGATCGGGTTCTTGGGCGATCGCCGCCGCCAAACAGAGGCATTTATGGAGGGGCAACTCACCAATGGAGTTTTTCAGCAGCAGGGATTGCTGTTGGGCATTGAGGGTTTTGAGCGGGGTTTTGAGCGGGGTTTTGAGCGAGCTGGCCTGGCCGTCGGCCCGGTCGTTGGCTGGGCCAGAATCAGCCACCGTCGCCGTTGCCAGGCGCTCCATCGTCCGCGCCGCCGCCGCCCGCAGCCGATCGCCCTCCACCCCCCAGTCGCTTTTCAGCCGGGATGCCAGGAACGAAATCGGCGTGGCCTCCACCCCCACCGCAACCAGGCCCTGTTTCTTGGCTTCCACCACCGTCGTGCCCGTGCCAGAGAAGGGATCGAGGAGAACCGCACCGTCCGCGAGCTGGAATTTGTCGATGTAGCTGCGGACTAGGTGGGGGGGATAGGAAAGGATGAAGCGATACCAATCGTGGAAGGCTCGGTCTTGGCTTTGGAGCCTGTTATGGCGCAGGTCTTGGGGGCTGAAGGCAACATCGTTCACGGGGGCCATAACGTTCAAATACAGCTCAAAAATGTCAATGTATCGCTGATGGGAACCCAGCCTGGGCATCTTATCCAGTTCGGGCTGAACCTGCATCAGCCAGCCACCCGCTCGGGATAATCTGAAAACAGCCCATCCACCCCCATGCGCCCCAGCCGCGCAATCTCCCCTGGCTCATTCACCGTAAACACCCAGACCTGGAGCCCAGCGGCCTGGGCAGCCTGCACCAAAGCTGGGGTGACAATGGCTTGGGCGGGGTTGAGCGACCAGGCCCCGATCGCCTGGGCCTGGACGATCGCCGCCCCAACCCCCCCCGGCGGCAGCTCCGCCAACACGAGCC
Organism: Synechococcales cyanobacterium RM1_1_8; assembly: GCA_012032745.1. Classification (GTDB taxonomy): domain Bacteria; phylum Cyanobacteriota; class Cyanobacteriia; order PCC-9006; family JAAUQQ01; genus JAAUQQ01. Next base: position 12,444 of record JAAUQQ010000099.1, on the reverse strand, counting down.
CCGAGGCGGATCTCGGCGCGATCGCCCGCACCCGCGCCAGCTCATCCCAGCGAAAACACGACAACACCACTCGACTCAGATCCCAGACTTCTCCCCGCAATGGCCCAGCTTGCAAAAACCGCACCACTGGCTCCGCCGTGCCCAAGCCCTTGAGTTCCACATTGATACCCACCCGCTCCGAGCCCGCCGCCACCGTGGCAAACACCTCCGCCAGGGTCGGAATCTGTTCGCCATTGCCCGCATCCAAGCGCCGCAACTGATCAAACGGTTGCGCCATCAGCAGCCCCTTGCCGTTGGTCGTACGCTCCAAATGCTGATCGTGGAACACCACCAGCTCACCGTCTAGCCAGTAAACATCGACCTCAATCCAATCGGCCCCCAGGGCGATCGCCTTGCGCACCGAAGCCAGGGTATTCTCTGGGGCATGGCCCCTGGCACCCCGATGGCCAATACTCAGCATCCCGCTTCTCCAGACCCTCGCAGCAGCCTCAGCGCGCCACCAGCGGGCAGCCCTGGGTCGTCTGAGTGCCGCTTGGCAAAATTGTGTAGCAAAGGTTCACCCCCGCAGCTTCCACCCCCGTGACATCGGCCCCCTGTAAGTCTGCCTCGGCCAAGCGAGCATTTTGCAAATTCGCCCCCTGTAGTTGTGCCTGCATCATGGCAGCTCGGCTCAGATCCGCCCCGCTGAGATTCACGCCCTGCAAATTCGCCCGGTGCAGGTTCGCCCCGATCAAATTGGCCCCGCTCAGATCTGCCCCGCTTAGGTCTACAAAGGTCAGGTCCGCCCCGGCCAAGTTTGCCCCGGCCAAGTTTGCTCCCGTCAAACTGCGATAGCGCAGCCTTGCCCCAGGCAGTTGGCAGCCGCCACAGTCCATCGTCGCCATCAGTCGATCGATCCCAGCGGTGGGTGCTGGGGATTGGGCGATCGCGCTCTGGGCTACAGCCGGAACAACTGCCAGGGCTGTGGCGATCGCCAAGCAAAGGTTCTGCGGCACCGCCCCTAAAATCCAGTTCAGTTTCATGGCACGTTTCATGGCACGTTTCAGGGGCAGGATCCTATCTAAGGGCGGCAATGTCCTAGGACCGGGATTGATGGGAGTTTTATAAAATCTGGGATAAAAACTGCTTGCTGCGCTCTGCCTGGGGATTATTAAAGAATTCCTCCGGTGTCGCTTCTTCTACCAGTAAACCATCGGCCATCAAGACGACGCGATCGGCCACCTCGCGGGCAAAGCCTACCTCATGGGTGACACAAACCATGGTCATGCCGCTGTCCTTGGCCAGGGTTTGCATTACATCCAACACCTCGCGCACCATCTCCGGATCCAGGGCCGAGGTCGGTTCATCAAACAGCATGATCTTGGGCTGCATCGCCAGGGCGCGGCGATCGCCACCCGTTGCTGCTGACCACCGGACAACTGCCCCGGAAATTTATTGGCCTGCTCCAAAATGCCCACCCGCTCCAGCAGCTGTAGCGCCACCTCTTCTGCCTGGGCCTTGGGCCAGCGGCGCACCCAGATCGGGGCGAGGGTGACGTTTTGCAAAACCGATAGATGGGGAAACAGATTGAACTGCTGGAAGACCATGCCCACTTCCCGGCGGATGGCTTCGATATTCTTGAGGTCGTGGGAGAGTTCGATGCCATCGATAACGATGCTGCCCTTTTGGTAGGGCTCCAGGGCGTTGAAGGTGCGGATGAAGGTGGATTTTCCCGAGCCCGATGGCCCCATAATGACTACCACTTCGCCTTTGTTGACGGTCAGGTCCACCCCCCGCAGCACATGGAAATTGTTGTCGTACCATTTCTCCACGCCAGTTGCCTGAATCGTTGGCGTGGCCATCGATGAGTCGGCTGTCCCGAGGGCGACTGGGGCGTCTGTGTAGGATTCGGAGGAGAGATTGCTCATCGGTGGTGAAGGCGATTCCTGTACAGCAGTTGGTAGCTATTATGCCAGCTTAGGGCCTGGCGTTAGGAGCTGGGGAACTCCCAATCAAATCTTTGCACTCAGCTTGTTTGAGAAAAGTTTGAGGTGGACAGGTCGGTTGAAATGAGCAGGCTCTTGGCCGACCGTTGCCGGTGGATCTGCTGGTGGATCTGCTGGTGGATCTGACGGTGGATCTGACGGTTGAGCGGTGCTGCGCCATTGCTGCCGGGGCGATCGCCCACCCAGGCTAATGTTCCGTATTGAGGGCTTTTTCCAATCGGCGGCTGCCAATGGACATGACATAGCACAGGCCCCAATAGATCAGGCCAATGAAGAAATAGACCTCGGCATAGCGACCGACATAGGTGGGGTTGGAGAGAATCGACCGGCTCATGCCCAGCAGCTCGAACAGGCCGAGGATCGCGACCAGACTGGTCTCCTGAATCATCTGAATGAACACCCCCACCAGGGCCGGGATGGAGATTTTCAAGGCCTGGGGCAGGACAATCAAGCCCAGGGTCAGCGGTGTGCTCAAGCCCAGGGCATTGGCGGCTTCGGCCTGACCGCGCGGAATGGCCTGGAGGCCGCCCCGAATGGTCTCGGCGGTGTAGACGGCGCAGAACAGCACCAGTACGACCATGGCCCGCAGGATGCGATCGAGGCTGATGGTGTTGGGCAAAAACACTGGCAGCATGACATCGCCAATGAACAGAAACACCGTCAGGGGCGTGCCGCGCATGATTTCGATCAGGGTCACGGCCATGCCCTTGACCACGGGCAGCTTGCTCTGGCGGCTGAGGGCCAGGCCGATCGCCAAGGGAAACGACAGCACAATGCTGACTACGGCCATGAACAGCGTCAGCAGTAGCCCGCCCCATTTGCCGGTGCTGACCGGGGCTAGACCCGCGCCACCGACCAGCAGCCACAGGCCGATGAAGCCAGAAACCGCCCAGGCCACGGGCAGCCACTTGCCCAGCCCAGCCTGGCGACGGGCGATCGCCGTCCCCCCCAGGCCAGTGCCAACACCAGCGCCTCAAAGGCCAGCAGCAACATCCGGTTGGGCAGGGGCGTGGGCACCAGCAGAGAAAACACCACCACTGCCCCAATCCAGAACAGCATCCCGTTGCTGAACAGCTTGGCGACATTGCGGGCCAAGATGCCCCAGGACAGACCGGCCAGGGCACAGATCAGGCCCACCAGCAGCCAGACCCGCCAGAGCTGGTCATCGGGAAACAGCCCGGTCATGAATAGCTTGAGGTTCTCGGGAATCACGGGCCAGCGGGCCGTGGTGAAAGCCCAGACCAGCGTGCTGTAGAGCGTGCTGCCAATCAGCCAGAGCAGCAGGACGCTGATCAGGCTGTTGTACCAGTTGCTAAAGAGATTTTTCTTCAGCCAATCCAGGGGCGTCGCCCGCAGTACGACGGGACGGCTAGAAGTGGAAGTCGGCGCTGTAGTCATGGTGAAGGTCAGCGAAGGACAGGGGAGAGCAAAGCATCAGCGAGGGGACTGGTAGGCGAGCGGGCGGATTGGCGAGTGGCCAAAACTAGCGGCCAAAACTAGCGTTCGGTAAACTGCACCGCTGCATTGATGCGGTTCATGATGAACGAGGTAATCAGGTTCAACAGCAAGAACGTGACCGTCAGCAACAGCAAAATTTCCACCGCCCGCCCGGCTTGGTTGAGCGTGGTCTGAGAGACCGAAAAGATCTCGGGATAGCCGATCGCCAAGGCCAGCGAAGAGTTCTTGTTGAGGGTGATGTACTGGCTGTTGAGCGAAGGCACAATCACCCGCAGGGCCTGGGGAATGACCACGAGCTGCATGGTTTGCATTTGGCTGAGGCCCGAAGCGCGGGAGGCTTCCCACTGGCCCTTGGAGACAGACTGGATGCCTGCGCGCACCACCTCAGCAATAAAGGCCCCGGTGTGGGCCGCCAGGGCCATCAGCATGGCGCTGTATTCCAGCGAAGCCTTGAGGCCGCCGGTCACGCTGTTGCTGTCCGGGCCGCCGGGAAAGCGCCAACCCAGGCCGAAGAAGAAGATCAGCAAACCCGCCACGCCGAGGCCCAGCAGCATGTAGAGCTGGTTCTTGCCGGGGTCGCCCTGCTCGGTCATGATTTTGGTGCGCCAGCGAGAGATCAAGAAGGCAGCGATCGCCCCGCCCCCCAACAAAGCAAAACTGGCCCAGGCCATGGCCGTGGGCGCAGGCCAGGGAATCCAAATGCCCTTTTTGCTCAACAGCAACAGCGGGCTCGCCTGGGTGAGATCTTCAGTGCCAGTGATGCCAAAGAAAACGACAAAATACCAAATAAATAGCACCAGCAAAATCGGAATATTGCGCATCACCTCCACATACAGCAGACTCAGCTTGCGCAACAGCCAGTTGCTGGAAAAACTGGCGATGCCCGCCACCAGTCCCAAAATCGTCGCGAAGGGAATGGCGACAAAAATCAGCCGCAGCGTGTTTACAAAACCCACAAAAAAAGCATAGAGATAGCTGTCGCTGCGGGTGAATGGGAGAATACTCTCGCCGATGTTAAATCCCGCCACCTGGGTCAAAAAGGCAAAGTTGAAATTGCGGCCCTGGAGCGCCAGGTTGCGATTCATATTGGTTAGGGCGATCGCCAGCACCGATGCCACCACAATCACTGCTACAACCTGAAAGAAAACCTTCCAGAAGCGTTCATCGCGCCAGAGGGGCGGCTGGGCGGCAGGAACGATGCCCAGCGCATTCCCAGAGGTGCTATCAGAAGGGCGACCAGACGGACCGGGGACTACCATAGCAACCTGCCAGTGCAACAACGTTACTAACCTTATAGACCAAAAAGGGACGGACTCTAGTTCACCCTGCACGGAATCGCCATGCAATGGAAAACAAAAGTCCGTCCCTTAACTGTACGCTCCGTGGCCCCCCCAGGCGCGCCGTAGGTAGATGCAGATGGACGCCCTGGGCCTTGGAACTAGCTCGGTGAGTCTAAGAGAGGATTTACCGAGGCTAAAGATCTTGGGGGGATTCCAGGTTTCAGCCTTAGCGGAACGGCGGGGAATACATCAAGCCGCCATCGGTCCAGAGCCGGTTGAGGCCGCGATCGATTCCTAAGGCCTCGCCGATGTTGCGATCGTAGATCTCGCCGTAGTTGCCCACCGCCGTAATCGCCTGGACCATGAAGTCGTTGGGCAAGCCCAGTTGCTCACCCAAATTGCCTTCTTCACCGGCCCCGAGGAAGCGCTGCACGTCAGGGCTGGGGTCGCTGACCTTCTCCGCGACGTTGGCCTGGGTAACCCCAAATTCCTCCGCTTGAATCAGACCGTAGGTGACCCACTTGACCACATCGAACAGGCCGGAGTCGTTGTTGAGGGTCACCGGGCCTAGGGGTTCCTTGGACAGCACATCTTCGAGCAATACATGGGCAGTGGGGTCAGCCAGACCCGTGCGCTTGGCGGCGAGCTGGGAGCGATCGGAGGTGATGGCTTCGCAGCGGCCTTCGCCATAGGCTGCAAATGCAGCGTTGGAATCCTGGAACTTGACCTCATCAATGGTGATGCCCAGCTCGGTGGCGCGGGTGGCCAGGTTGAGCTCGGTGGTCGTCCCGGTCTCCACGCAGATGGACTTCCCGGCCATGTCTTGGAACGTTGTCACACCGCTATCCTTGCCGGCCATAATGCCTTGGCCGTCATAGAACGTTGTCGGTGCAAACTCCAGGCCGTTGCCGCCGGAGGCATCGCGGCTGGTGGTCCAGGTGGTGTTGCGGGCGAGCATGTCCACTTCGCCGTTTTGCAAGGCCGGGAAGCGAGAGGTGGAGTCGAGGTTGCGGTACTCAATTTTGCTATCGATGTCTGTAGCAGTGCCAAAAATTGCCGCTGCCACGGCGCGACAGGTGTCCACATCCAGCCCTGAATAGACACCGCTGGAATCTACAAAGCTAAAGCCGGGAATGGTGCCTTCCACACCGCAGACCAGCTTACCCCTACCCTTAACTGCCTCTAGGCGACCGGCGACCGTACCCGCTGCGGGGGTGCCAGAAGCGGCATCGCCGCCGCCGCCAGCATCCGGCGCGGGAGTGGTGCAGGCAGCCAGGGGTGCAACCATCGCTAACGCTGCAACCAGCCGTAAACTCCATTTGCCCATGAGAGATTTGTTCCTAAACAACAAAGGATGGATTGTGCTTGAGCACAGTTAAGGGATGATGCTAAGGCCAATTATCCTGGGAGGCAAGTTTTGACTGAGCTTTTTATGCTGGAAAATGAAGTTTAGGCCATCCTTCTCCCAGTGTAAGCAAGCAAGACTCCAACCCTTTTATGCCTAGAGGAGTCGGTATTTGGCCCGCATGAAGCCCACTCGGGAGGCAGCAACAGACGGCTTTGATCCTGGATTTACCTCGCTCAAACCCCATGGTTCTGGTTCTGCTGCAATGGGGCTGAAATGTTGCGGAATAGGCTGAAGTCGGCGCGCTATCTCCCTAGACAGCACGATAGCGAACAGTGCTTCATGAAAAGAAAAATGAAATCTTTAGTTTCTTCGATCGCCGCTCTGGCCTAGGAGCCTATCAACCGAGCCTGGGCCAGGTCTCGCACGAGGGGCAGCCGGGCTTGGATGTATTGGCCCATGGAGTCCACTTCGATGCCTTCGAGCTGGGGATTTTCGGCTAGCTGGCCCAGGAGCCAGCGGTAGAGCGCCTGATCATCTAGCTGAAGCAGCTTGGGGGCGTGGCAAGCCTCGACGAGGGACCAAAAATGTCGCAGGTGGGCGGGGTTCATACAGGGCACTCTTAAGATTTTCTTTAGATTGCGGGTTGACCACAGCATAACGGATCCTCCCATAAGCGCCAGGGGGCGGTACGGGCTGGCCCGGTCTAAATTGGGGATTGGTGGCTAAATTGGCGATGGCGGCATCGAAGTCTGAGATTTCAAAACTCGGCTTAAAGCTCGGTTCAGGGTCAAATTGCTTTGATTCGCTAGGTTGATGACAACTGAGAAAGATCGGCGGAACGGGGAAAAAGTCGTTTCATGAAGCTCAGTGAAGCTCAGTAAAGCTCGGTGAAGCTATGTGTCATTGGACATCGCTCAGGGGCGTTATGGGCTGGTTACGGGGCCAGTAATGGCGACGATCTCGGGGCTCCCACTAGCCTGTTCCTGCGGAGAACAAGCCGCGATCGCCCCCTCCAGGAGCCCCAAGCCCTCTGCCAGGCTGGTCATGCAGGACAACTGCTGCCGCAGCTCGGCTGACCCTGCAAAGCCCTTGACATACCAAGTCATGTGCTTGCGGGCCTGGAACAGCCCCCGCTGGCCTTTGTAGTCCCAGAGGCCCTGGAGGTGGTCGCGGGCACAGTGGAGCTGGTCCACGAGGCTGGGGGCGGGGCGGCGCTGGCCCGTTTGTAGCCAGTGGTCGATTTCTCCCACCAGGTAGGGATAGCCCAGGGTGCCCCGCGAACACATGACCCCATCGGCTCCGGTTTGGGAGAGACAGGCGATCGCTGCCTCCAGGGAATCGATGTCCCCATTGGCAATCACCGGCACCGACACCGCCTGCTTGACCCGGCGAATCCAATCCCACTGGGCCGGGCCTTGGTAGCCCTGGGCGCGGGTGCGGCCATGGATGGTGAACAGGGCTGCGCCACAGTCTTCCAGCCGTCGGGCAAAGTCCAAAATGTTGATCTCATCGTCGCTCCAGCCCAGGCGGGTCTTGACCGTGACGGGCACCGCCACCGCCTGCACCACCGCCCGAACAATTGCCTCAGCAACTTCTGGCTGGCGCAGCAGGGAGGAGCCGCCGCCTTTTTGGTGATTTTGTTCACCGGGCAGCCCATGTTGATGTCGATCGTGTCGGCCCCTTCGGCCACGGCTTTTTCGGCGGCTTCGGCCATGAAGTCCGGGCGACAGTCGAAGAGCTGGATGCTGATCGGGCGTTCCTGGGGGTCAATGTCCATCACCTTGTCCAGTTTGCGGGCAGAGCAAATCCCCGCCGCATGGACCATTTCGGTGTACATCATCGACCGGGGGGCATAGCGGCGCACGAGGCGGCGAAAGACCAGATCGGTGACCCCAGAGAGGGGGGATTGAAACACCCGGCTGTGGACCTGGATGGCGGAGGGGCCGCTGCCGATGATGAGGGGGGAACGGAGACGTTGGCGATCGCCGGGGGCAAGCCTTGGGGTGGGTGGGGACATCCGCGAGGCCTCAAGCGGGTGGGGGTCGTAGTTCGTTCCGGAGGTCTAATCTGTTAAAGCGATCTTTTCCAGCATGGCGCTTCGGCAATATCTTAAAGGAACAGGGGCGACCTGACCGGTGATTATGCGGTTTTTGCATGGGGAGTTGGATGAATCTGAATGGAGCGCAGGTAACGGTTTGCACAAACTGTTCACTGCTGACCTTTTTGGCAGAATCTTCCCCGTAGGTTGAGAGATGCTCCCAAACGTGCCCCGGCGGTGGGGCGAAGAATGGAGCAAACGGTGGGAAACTAAACGATGGAGCCGCCAGTCGCCGAAAGGGGCGATGGGACGGCGAATGGGCTGTCCGGCGGACTCGTCTAGGGGAGGGGCTCAAGTCCTCCTTGGGATTTTCCCTAACCGAAATTCAGGTTAAGTCAGCCGGTTTGTCTATTTAGGTTTCATTATTAGGTTCCATTGCCAGGAGTCAGGTCATGGCCGATGTTGCGAAAACTCAGTGCCCTTACTGCGGCGTGGGCTGTGGCCTTGAGGTGGTGCTCCCCCAGGCCGATCCGGATATAGCTCCGGCAGCCCACTCCCAAGCCCCCAAGCCCGCCCATCGCGATCAGGCGGGGAAGATCATCTGGCAGGCGCGGGGCGATCGCGCCCATCCCTCCAGCCTGGGCAAAATCTGCGTCAAGGGTGGCACGGTGGGGGAAGGCATCGATCGGGATCGATTGCTCTATCCGATGGTGCGCGATCGCCTCGACCAGGACTTCCGCCGCATCTCCTGGGATCAGGCCTACGACTTGATTGTGGAGAAAATTAAGGGGGCGATCGCCAGCCAAGGCCCCGATGCCATCTGCGTCTACGGCTCCGGCCAGTTCCAGACCGAGGACTACTACACCGCCCAGAAGCTCATCAAAGGTTGCATCGGCACCAACAACTTCGATGCCAACTCCCGCCTCTGCATGTCCTCCGCCGTCTCGGGCTACTTCCACAGCTTCGGCTCCGATGGGCCGCCGCCCTGCTATGCCGACTTGGATCAAACGGACTGTGCGTTTTTGATCGGCACCAACACTGCCGACTGCCACCCGATTATCTTCAATCGCCTCACCCAGCAGCTCAAAAAAAATAAGGGAACGTTGATCGTCATCGATCCGCGCCGCACCAAAACCGCCGAGAAAGCCACCCTCCACCTCGCCATCAAGCCCGGCAGCGACATGATGTTGCTCCATGGCATCGGCCACCTGCTGCTCAAGTGGGGCAAGCTCGACCGAAGCTATATCGAGGCGTCCACCGAAGGCTTTGCCGCCTATGTCGAAGTTCTAGCCCATTACCCGCCCAGGGTTGTGGCAGCAGCCTGCGGCATTTCCATCCAGCACCTGGCGGCGGCAGCCCGGCTCTGGGCCAAGTCCCAGCGGGTGCTGTCGCTCTGGTCCATGGGCATTAATCAATCCACCGAAGGCACGGCCAAATGTCGAGCCATCATCAACCTCCACCTGATGACGGGCAACATGGGCCGTCCAGGCACGGGGCCGTTTTCCCTCACGGGCCAGCCCAATGCCATGGGGGGGCGCGAGGCCGGGGGCTTGGCCCACATCCTGCCCGGCTATCGCCAGGTCGCAAACCCGGAACACCGCCGCGAAGTCGAACGGGCCTGGCAGTTGCCCGAGGGCTCGATTAGCTCAACGCCGGGGCTAGCGGCCTGGGAGATGATTCTGGCCCTGGAGCGGGGCGAGGTTGAACTGTTTTGGGTCGCGGCCACCAATCCAGCGGTGAGTATGCCGGATCTGGAGCGCACGAAGCGGGCCCTGGCCAGATCTCCCTTCACCATTTGCCAAGATGCCTATTTCCCCACCGAAACCACGGAATATGCCCATCTGGTTTTGCCCGCCGCCCAATGGGGCGAAAAGACCGGCGTCATGACCAACTCCGAGCGGGTGGTGACGCTCTGCCAGGGCTTTAAGCAGGCGCGGGGCGAAGCCAAGGCAGATTGGGAGATTTTTGCAGCGGTGGGGCGGCGGCTGGGGTTCACCCAACAGTTTGAGGCCCAGGCAACGTCCGCCGATGTGTTTGCAGAATTTGTGATCCTGACGGCGGGGCGGCTGTGCGACATGACGGGCCTGGACCATGGGCGACTGGCGGCGGGGCCGATCCAATGGCCGATGCCCGCTCAAGCCAGCCTTGAAACCGCCGCCGATCGCTTTGATAAGCGCCTCTACAGCAACGGTCGATTTCTCACCCCCAGCGGCAAGGCCCAGTTTGCGGCCCTGCACCATCGGGGCTTGGCCGAGCCCCCGGACCCGGACTATCCCTGGGTGCTGACGACGGGGCGGTTGTATGGGCATTGGCACACGTTGACGCGCACGGGGCGGATCGAAAGGCTGAACAAAATGCATCCAGGGGCATTTTTGGAGATTCACCCGAAGGATGCAGCGGCTTTGCAGCTCGTGGCGGGGGATTGGGTGGAGGTGCGATCGCGGCGGGGCTCGGTTCAATTGCCGCTGTTGATTACGCGGGCGATCGCGCCGGGCACCCTCTTCGTACCCATGCATTGGGGCTTTCTTTGGGCGGATAAGATGGAAGCCAATGCCCTGACCCACCCTGAGGCCTGTCCGATTTCGAAGCAGCCGGAGCTTAAAGCCTGTGCCGTGGCGGTGGCCAAGCTGGCGACCCAGGCCGATGCCCAGCTCCAGGAGCAGGTCCAGGCTCAGACCCAGGAGCCGCTGATGGTGCCCCCAGGCCAGGTCGCGATCGCGCGGCGGTAGGTGGTGGGTGAACGAAAAAAAGCGCAGCTATCTAAGCGCACCTATCTAGGCATTTCAAGGATTACCCACATACCCCAACTTGCGCAATGCATCAGCAGCCCAAGTGCGCATAGAATCATTTGGATCTTTGAGTAGCGGAATCAGATGAGGCAGCGCTGCTTTGGCGAATTTCCCATAAAAAACCAATATTCTAGCGGCTCGCAATCGATCGACAGAACTAGAACCCTTCAAAGTTTAAATTTGAGCAGCAATTTCTTCGGACGTTGCCAACTCCTCGATTGAGGGAACAATCACTCGAACGGTTTGGGAAAGGGCACGACCGGGGAAGTAGATAGGAAGCGCGATCGCCAGTAAACCGCAAGTCAATACTAGATGAAAGCGGGGCATTACCAGACGGAATTTCATTGCTAGATTCTTGATAAAGTAGTATAAATCTCGCGGCATTGATGCGATTTCGGTGAAAACGAAACTCTGTAGCCGTCAAATGTCGAATTGCTAACGTTCCGCCTTACCCGCCGCTAGTAACCTTTGGAACTCAACGAAAAGACTCTAAACGGTCGGGTGCAGGCGGATTGTTAGCCTGCCATGCTGCTATCTCATTAATTAAGAAAGTTACTAATTAGTTCATCAGCAACTTGTAATGGACTAGCTAAATCTTTCACGTACTTCACTTGTTGATCAAAGTTCCAAGTTTTCCACGAAGTGTTTGATTTAAGCTTAGCTTGAATGATCTGATATTCTCTACGCTCTGGGGATAGTTTTCGCCATTCTTGCCACTTTAGCCGTGAGGTTTCTCCCTCTTTCTCAACCTCCATCTCTATAAGTGCTTCGACAACTTGATTAGCAATCGTAGAAACAAAGGGGCTACCCTGTATCACTGGATCATTCGGCTCCACACTAAATTTAGCCTCCATTACTACGCGATGAAGTGCCATCAATTCATCATAGTTCTCGATCAAAAATGCCATTGTATTACCTCAAGAAATAAATAGACTACTTTTTAGGATTCGGATCCGCGTAAACTACATCTGCGTGCTTTCCAAATCTCAATGTTCCTTCAAAAATGACTTCATTAGGTTGAGTTCCTGGTTTTACCTGAATTCCCGGCTTCATCTTCAGCTTAAATACGTGAGACCCCTTACCTTTGTATGCTGGATTACCGATGAATAAGGCATTAAACGCTTCTGCTTGACTGTACTCATTAGGAGTCAAAAATACTCTGCCTTTCGAGTCAGCCAAAATAAGCTGATCCTTCTGAATGGCTTGAAAACCTGCTGCATCTGTATAGTGCTGAAAGGTTGCTGCTTGCTGCGCTAGGGATTTCTCAAACCCAGCGAAACTCAGCAAAGCAAGCAAAAGACCTGAGAAGAAGTAGATAAAAATACGTCGCTTCATGGAAATAGACTCTGCAATGGGTGACTGAACTAACACAAAGAAGCTTAGCATCTTTTATTTCGTCACAGAAGTTTAATGATAGATATTTTTATCTCTTTTGGCAGTCGGGTAAAGGAGGAGGTTTTAGATATATCCCCCTCCCTCCCCTCAGAACCGTACGTACAACTTTCACTGTATACGGACTCAAGCAATGTCTTGAGATTCAGTGTCT
>JAAUQQ010000098.1 GCA_012032745.1 Synechococcales cyanobacterium RM1_1_8 | reverse complement strand
CACTCGTTTTTCCAAACATGGTTCAGGCAGCAGACTTCGACTCGCCTGCTTTCATCCCGACGCCAAATCAAAGATTATGGCGCGGGGCTTACCGCGATATAGCTAAACACGGAAGAGGTCGCCCAAATTGCGTTCATCAATGCAGAAGCTCCCAGCACAGCAGTCTCATTCAGCCTCCCTCCGCGTTGATCACCGCGCCAAGTTCAACCTATTACGGATGCTGGTACGTCGCGATCTAGAAGCGCGCTACAAAGGGTCGCTGCTGGGCAATCTTTGGCCTTTGCTCAACCAGGTCTCCCAGCTCCTAATCTACACCTACGTCTTCTCCGTAGTGCTCAAGGTTAAGCTGGACTCCGAAGTCATCGCCATCAATGACACGTTGGATTTTGGTCTCTGGCTCTTTGCTGGCCTTGTGCCTTGGATTGCGTTTAGTGGCGGCTTGAGCCAGGCTGCGGGGGTGGTTGTTTCCCAAACCAATTTGGTCAAGAAGGTCGTATTCCCCCTGGAACTCTTGCCCTTGGTGCCGGTTCTATCGGCGTTCATTGAAAGTGCTTTTGGGATCGCGGTCTTGGTGGTGGTGGTCGCCTTTGCCCAAAAGGCCTTGCCTACGACGTTGGCGCTGCTGCCCCTGGTTTGGATTCCCCAGTTGCTGCTGACTGCGGGACTGGCTTATCTCACGGCGGGGCTAACAGTCTTTCTTCGTGATATTCCCCAAACCTTAGGACTGTTGCTCAATTTGTGGATGTATGCAACTCCGATTATCTATCCCATTGAGAAGGTGCCGGAGGCCTGGCAGCCTTGGGTCTACTGGCTCAATCCGATGACGGCGATCGTCGAGACCTATCGAGATTTGGTGCTGGCCGGTAAGATCCAACATGCTTCAGAATGGATGACCTCGACGCTGATTTGCTTTGCCATTTTTATGCTGGGGCGCTTTGCCTACCGGCATGTCCAGCCTGCCTTTGCTGATGTGCTCTAGCGCTGCCTAGAGTCTGTTCCACGTCGTTAAAGACAACATCACTAAAGACAACATCACTAAAGACAACGTCATTCTGTTGCTCCCATGGCCTCGATTTCCAATTCTACTTTCCCCCATCGCCCCCCTGACTCCCTTGATGCTCCTGCCACGGCTGATGAACAGCCATTGAGCCAGGACCAAGATTGCTCCATTGTGGTGCGTGGAGTTTCTAAGTCTTTCAAGCGTTATGCCAAGCCCACGGATCGGCTAAAAGAGTTTTTTTTGCCCAGGCAGAGCCGTGCTGAGACCTTCTGGGCCTTGAATAATATTGATTTAGCAGTGCCTCGGGGAGAAACGCTCGGTATTATTGGCCAGAATGGTTCTGGCAAGAGCACACTCCTGCAGATCATTGCCGGAACGCTGACGCCGACAACGGGCGAGGTCATGACTCGGGGCCGGGTGTCGGCGTTGTTGGAGCTGGGCAGTGGGTTTAACCCAGAGTTTACGGGGCGGCAAAATGTGCTGTTCAATGGACAGGTTTTGGGCTTGGACCGACCGACGATTGAGTCTAAGTTCGACCAAATTGCGGCCTTTGCCGAGATTGGCAAGTTTATCGATGAGCCGGTGAAGACCTATTCCAGCGGCATGTTTGTGCGTTTGGCCTTTGCGGTGGCGATTCATGTTGAGCCGGAAATCCTGATTGTGGATGAGGCCTTGGCGGTGGGGGATGGTATTTTTGTCCATCGCTGCATGGCCAAGATCAAAGAGTTCCAGGCGGCGGGCGGCACAATCTTGTTTGTTTCTCACGATATCGGGGCCGTCACCAGGCTCTGCTCGGAGGCGATCTGGATAAATGGGGGGCAAATGATTGAGCGGGGTGCGCCCGCCGAAATTTGTAAGCATTACCAGGCTTGGATCTATCAACAGGTTAATCAGCAGTTTCAGGAGCAGAAGGTTCAGGCACAGAAGGTTCAGGCACAAGCGGGGGCGATCGCCCTGGATGAAGCGAGCCTGGGGAGCCACCACCACAGCGTGAGCCCGTCTCCGAACCGAGCGGTGGAGATTGAGGTGGACAACCTGACCCGAGGAAATGTTAATGCCTTTACCCAATCTGAGTTTCTGGCGATGAAGGGCTCAGAGCGCTTTGGGACGGGGCGGGGTGAAATTTTAGCTGTCCGGGTTTTAGATCACCAAGGGCAGCCTTTCCAGATGGCGGAGCCAGGCATGAAGCTTCGGGTGCAGGTGGATTTGATTCGCCATGATGTGGTTCTGCATCCCCATGTGGGCATTGCGTTGATGGATCGCCTGCGCACGGTGCTGTCGGGCTGGAGTACAGATTTGTTGGACTCAGCGTTTCCTCAGCATTGGCTGAAGGTTTCGCCCGAGGGGCGATCGCGCCTTGAGTTTGAGTTCGAATGGCCCCACCTCGCCACCGGAACCTATGCCCTGGATATTGCCTTTGGCGATGGCTCCCATGACAATTTGGAGATGTTGGATTGGATTCAGAATGCGGCTTCAGTGCAGGCGATCGCGCCAGAATTTGTCCATGGTATTTTCCAGGCCAATCAGCGCCGGGTTACAGTCAGTCAACTCTTTACCTAACCCCGTCTGGTCACTCCATCCTGTTACTTTAGCGAGCCTCCCTTCTGTGTCAGAACCCACGTTTCTTAACGCCGCCGATGCTGCCCCGGTTGAGATTGAACATTTGGTTCAAACGATCAAAGCTGAGGCTGCCCGCCTCCAGCCGGATGCGGCAGTTGGGGCACAGTCTATGGCAGGGACTGCATCGCTCCAGTTTGCGGCAACAGCCAGGCTGCGCCAGATCCTTCAGAGGCTGTGCTGCGGCGGATTGAACTGGCCCTCAGCGATGCTCAGCAGCAGGCCCAAGGGTCGCTGCGTTGGCCAGAGCGATTTTCCCGGTTTCCGTTTTCCCTGAGCCGCAAGCTGCAAGACGTTTTGCTGCGAGCCCACGGCTTTTTGTTTAAGAAACAGAAAGTGGTCAACTTGGACTTGCTGACTGCATTGAACGAGGTGACGGTTTTGCTGCGCGCTCAAGCTCACAATAATTTGATTCAGCAGCAGCAGCATGAGATCCAGCAGCAGCAGCATGAGAGGCTACAGCAACAGATTGATAACCGAGTGGCCGATGGTTTAGAACAATCCCGCCAAATCACCGCACAGCTGGCCCAGGGGATCGATCTGCGCCATCAGGAGCTGACAGAATGGTTGACGAATCTAGGCGTCAGCTTGGCTGCGGCAGAAGAAGGCCTCAGCAGGGTGACGATTGCTCAGAACTCGCGAGAGGATTGGATCAACAATCTCACCCTGGGCCAAACCCAGCTCCAGGAATGGGGTAATCACTTAGAAAGTCGTCAGACCCAGACAGATTCCCTCCTGCAGGGCATTGCTCAGCGCCAGAACAACTTGGAAGCGAGCCAAATCAACCAACAAAGCGCGATCCAAACGGATGTACAGCAGCTTCGTCGAGGATTGGATGCCCTAGAAGATCGGGTGTCGCGCGATCTATGTGCGGTTAGAGAGGCTACCACCCAGCAACAGCGCTTGTCACGCCTTTGGCTCGCCCAGAATCCCCCCCCAGCAGCCTTAGCCTTAGATGATGCGGCGACAACCGACGCTGAACCAGCGGAGGAGCCTTCGCAACTACGCCATCAAATGAGCATTGAGGCCGCGATCGCCAGTGAGCAACAGCATCAACTCGATTCCCTCTATGCTGCCCTAGAGGATGAATTTCGCGGCTATCGCAATGAGATCAAGCTGCGGCTTGCCGTCTACTTACCCCGCATTGAAGCCCTCCCCATTCAATCCGATGAAACCGCCCTTTTAGATGTGGGCTGTGGCCGGGGGGAATGGCTCGAAATGCTCCAAGAAGCGGGCTATGGTGCCCGTGGCCTGGACCTCAATCGCACCATGATTGAGCGTTGCACCCAACTCAATTTGGATGTAGTGGAAGCCGATGTGATTGACCACTTACGGGGGCTCAATGACAGTAGCCTCTGGGCCATTACCGGGTTTCATATTATTGAGCATTTGCCATTCGAGGTTTGGATCGAGCTATTTGACGAGGCGCTGCGGGTGCTGAAGCCAGGGGGCCTTTTGATTCTCGAAACCCCAAATCCAGAGAATTTGACGGTGGGGGCCTGCAATTTCTACATTGACCCCACTCACCGCAATCCAATTTTTCCCCAAACGCTCCAGTTTTTCCTCAGCCAGCGGGGATTTAAAACCGTTGAGATCCTTCGCCTCAGCGAGCATCGCATTCAAGATAATTTGAGCTACGTCGGAGGAGAGAATCCCAATTCAGAGCAGCTAAACCAGCTAATCAACGTTGTGAAACAATACTTTCTGACCGCTCCAGATTTTGCGACGGTTGCTTATAAAGGCTAGCGACCCCATTGGCAACAGCCGCTCCCATCCCCACCCCCCTGGCTTCCATTTCCAATCTATCCCGCCCCCCAATGTCACTCTCTGAATTGATGGAAGCCATCCAAACAGAAGCCAATCGCCGTCAGCAGTCTGCCCTAGAGACACCGAGCCAGACCGCAAATTGTTTCACTGTTGCTAGCGATGCAAAGGCCTATCTGAACAACGCTGAATTTCGTGCTCAGGCCCGCATGAAGTGGCCTGACAAGCTCAACCGCTTTCCTTTTAATTTGAGTCCGCGTTTACAAGGAGCAGTCCTAAAAGGAATTCGTCTTCTGTTTCGGGACCAGCAAGAAGTCAACCTCAACCTGATCAATGCTCTGCGCCAATCTTTGATGCTCCAGCAACAGCTAATCCACAAACTAGAAGGCTTGCAGATGGACGCCCGTGCCCAGCAAGCCGAGATTCTGGTTCTCCAAAGGACGATTGAGCAGCTTCGCTCACAGGAGTAAGACGATGAGAGTCGCGATCGCAACGGTCCAAGTCCCCTTCATCCGAGGCGGCGCAGAAAATTTGGCTAAAGGTCTCTTTGGGGCGCTCCAACGGGCTGGCCACGAAGTTGATCAAGTGACCCTGCCTTTTCGCTTTGTCCCGCTCAGCGAAGTTGAACGCAGCATGGCCCAATGGGAAAGCGAAGACTTTACCCAACTCAACGGCTATACCCCTGAGCGGGTCATTTGCCTGACCTTTCCAACCTTCTATCTCCAACATCCCAACAAAGTCTCCTGGATGCTGCACCAATATCGCCTGGTCTATGACCTATGGGGAACAGAATATGGTGCAGGTTTTTCGGAGATGCCCGAAGCCCTGCCACTCAAGCAGAACGTCATTCAAAAAGACACAAAATACCTCCAGGGCTTCCGCCATAACTTTACCATCGCCAAAACGGTTTCCCAGCGCTTAGAAGCATTCAATGGCATCGCTTCAACACCGCTCTACCATCCCCCGCTTGGCGCAGAGGCTTTTTATCATCAAACTGCCCAGCCCTATATCTTTTGCCCTAGCCGCTTAGAAAAGCTCAAGCGCCAAGACCTGCTGATCGAGGCCATGCGCCATGTGCGATCGCCCGTGGTCGCCCTGATCGCTGGAGATGGCGGCCATAGACCGGCCCTCCAGCAGCTCATTGAACAGTACGACTTAACCCAGCGGGTGAGGCTGATTGGTCGCCTCAGCGATGCGGAAATGCGGGCTTTCTATGCCCAGTCCTTGGCGGTTTTCTTTGCACCCTACCAAGAGGACTATGGCTATATCACCCTGGAGGCGATGCTCTCCCAGAAGCCTGTGATCACCTGTACCGATGCGGGAGGGCCTGGAGAATTTGTCATTGATGGGGAAACGGGGGCGATTACGGAACCTCGGCCCGAAGCCATTGCCGCTGCCATTGATGCGCTCCATGGCAAGCCTCAACAGGCCCTGGATTGGGGGCGAGCGGGGCGCGATCGCTATCACCAGCTCAACATTTCCTGGGATAATGTGGTGCAGCAGTTGCTTACAGCTTGATATCGACCCACAGAAGAAACCGGCTCAATTACCAAGTTCATTTACCAAGTTCATTTACAATGCCCTAGGAAGATTAGACTGCCATTATCCATTCGTTTAGGAGCCATTGCCCGTGAAGCTGGCGCAGATTATTGATAGCGTTAAACGTTTCGGTAGCAAGACTCCTGTTGCCGCAGAACAGGATAAGGTTCAGCCCTCGGCGCAGCCCTATATCTACCGCCCAGAGCAGAGCACGTCGTTTGAAGCAGGCGTAGCAGCCCTGCGCCAGGCGGGACGGCAGGTGATTGAAGCTCCCGTCGATAACACTTCCGCTGCGGTGGTTCCTAGGATTTTGGCAGCGGCTGAGCAGGCCGGGCTTCCCTTCCAGCCTTATCAAATTGATATTGCGGGCTATGGGCAATACTTTGAGCAAGCGGGCTACCGCCAGCAATATGCAGAATATTATCGCGGCAATCAACCTGAGAAATCTCTCGAACATTACGTCGCTTTGCAGCTCCTCGACATTCATTCCGAGGATGTGTTCGTTGACTTGGCGAGCGAACATTCTCCCATCCCTGAAATCTATCAGCGCTTGACCGGAGCCACAAGTTACAGCCAGGACATCATGTATGCCGAGGGCATCCAGGGTAATCAGATTGGGGGCGATGCCTGTGCCATGCCGGTGCCAGATGGCTTTATGACCAAGGCCACGCTCACCTGTTCCATCGAGCATTTTGAAGGTGAAGCGGACAGTAAGCTCTTCCAAGAGCTAGCCCGTGTCCTGCGTCCCGGCGGCAAGGTCTGCATTGTGCCTTTCTACGTTTTTACAGAGCCCACGACCCAAACTGATCCGACGGTGAGTGTTCCGGCGGGAGTTGAGTTTGATGCAGAAGTTCCGCTCCACTGTGCCCAGGGCTGGGGCAACCGCCATGGCCGGTTCTATAGCCCTGAATCCTTTGCCCAGCGAGTCATAGCCCCGGTCCAGGAGCAGTTTAAGTTTGAGTTCTATTACCTTGAGAATGCAGCGGCAGTTGAGCCATCAGTGTATGCTCGGTTTGCTGTGTTGGCGACTCGATTGTAGGTGATGCAGCGATCGCGCCACCTTTGGTGATTTCCTATTACAGCCGAAGACTTGAATTTATATTAAACTCGACTTTTTCTTTGAGTTTTATATAAATTCACGGAGTAATGAGTTGAACCAAACGGCGATTATTGGATTGGTTTAAGTATTTATCGGAGCAAGGTCCAGCATGAATGAGAGCTCAGGTCACCCTCAATACCAGAAAGTTCAGGTTGATCTAGGGAGAGAGGGAGACTATTTGAATAGTTCAAAAAAGCTGAACTTAGGCTGTGGATTTGATATTCGAGAAGGCTACTTGAACGTTGATTTTCAAGACTTCCATAAGCCAGACCTGGTGGCCGACATCCGTAAGCTCGACACGCTGCCTTCTGGTTTCTATGATGAAATTTTAGCTCAAGATTGTCTAGAGCACTTTCCCAGATGCGACACCATGCCTGCCTTGCTAGAGTGGTCTCGTTTGCTTAAGCCTGGCGGTGTATTGATCATGAGAGTTCCAAACCTGGTGGGCTTGCTGGAGGTCATGACTTGGCCATCCATGCAGTCAATTGAGAAACAGGAAAACCTGGTCCAGTGCTTATTTGGAACCCAGGCCTATGATGGGGATTGGCATCTAACAGGCTTCACTCAAACATTGCTGGAGCACTACCTTGAGCAAGCGGGGTTTGAAAACCTTCAGTTTGAATCTAAAGATCACTGGTTGTTTGATATTCGCTGTACTAAAAAGTAGAGGTGACTCATTAACATGCAGATTGCAATCGCCGCTCCCAGTGCTGTTCCTTTCTGTATTGGAGGGGCGGAGAAGCTGTGGTGGGGGCTATTGGACGCAATTAATCAACATACGCCTCATCAAGCTGAGCTGATTAAACTGCCCAGTCCTGAAGGGACAGTGAAGGATTTGGTAGCAAGCTATGAGTCTTTTTCCAAGCTCGATTTGTGTCATTTCGATCGCGTCATTTCAGGCAAGTATCCTGCCTGGATGGTGCAGCATCCTCACCACACTTGCTACATGCTGCATCGGCTCAGGGGCTTGTACGATACCTATCACTTTGCGGGTTTACCCGATGTCATCAATTTCCCTCAGCCAGAAATTGAGCAGGTCCGGAAATTAATGCGTCAGCAACAAGAAGGGAGCATTGCCAAGAGGGGGCATGATATTTTGCCAGCATTGTTCCAGAGCTTGACGGATTTGATGCAGAATTCCAGCTTGCCGACAGACCTCTGGCAGTTTCCAGGTCCATTCGCACGCGAGGTGGTGCATTGCTTAGACAACATTGCCCTGTCGCCCCGCGCAATGGAACGTTACGCAGCCATCTCAAAAAACCTTACAACTCGAAAAAACTACTTTCCAGCAGGCACAGATGTCTCGGTCATTTATCCGCCTTCAAGTCTGAACCACTTCGAGCAGGGCAGCTATGACTATTGGTTTACCGTTAGCCGCCTAGACAATGCGAAGCGATTGCGGCTGTTGATTGCCGCTATGGAGCACACCCAGGCCCCGCTCCAGCTCAAAATTGCTGGAACTGGACCTGATTCCGAGGCGCTGAAGGCCCTAGCGGCTGGGGACGATCGCATTGAGTTTTTAGGCTTTGTCAACGATAGTGAGCTGATTCCCCTCTATGCCAATGCCCTCGCTGTTCTCTATGTTCCCTACGATGAGGATTATGGCCTAGTCACGATCGAAGCCATGATGAGCGGCAAGCCAGTGTTGACCACCACCGATGCAGGGGGACCGAATGAATTTGTGATCCATGGTGAAACAGGCTACAGCGTTGTGCCGGATCCAGGGGCGATCGCCGAGCGTATGGACTATCTCTACAGCCACCCTGCCGAAGCCCAATCCATGGGGGAAACGGGGCGGAAATTCGTGTCTGGAATTACTTGGGAGAACGTCGTCCATCAACTCTTAGCGCTTCCCCCTCGGGCTCAATTCCAGGTTCCTGCAGCAGGTATGGTTGGCGCAAGCAACGCCCAATCTCTCCCCCCCGCGATCGACAAGCGCCAGCGTCGTCGCATGGTCGTTGCCACCACCTACCCTATTTACCCACCCCAGGGGGGAGGTCAAAGTCGAGTCTTTAATCTCTATAAAAACCTCACCGATCACTTTGAGGTTGAGGTGGTGTCCTTCACCGGAGCTGGCCAACCCGCCTTTTCCAGTGAAATTTCCCCTGGCATGACTGAAACCCGCATTCCGAAGTCCTCAGCCCACCAAGCCCAGGAATCTTCGATTGAGCAAACTGTAGGAGTTCCGGTAACGGATGCGGTGATGCCCCAGCTTTATCCCCTAACCCCCGATTACGTCGCGGCCCTCAAAGCCGCGACGACCAACGCTGATGTTCTCGTGGCCTGCCACCCCTATCTCTATCCAGCCCTGCGTGCCCTAGCGCAGATAAACCGATCTGGTACGAAGCGCAGGATGTAGAAATCTCGCTCAAAAAGGGAATTTTCCCCGATGGAGAATCCAGCCATCGGTTGCTCCAAGCGATTCGCCAAGTGGAACAACAATGCTGCGACGATAGCGAACTCATTTTCACCTGTGCCCAGCAAGACAGTCAGGAACTTTGCGAGATCTATGGGATCGCTGACCATAAAATTACAGAAGTTGCAAATGGCGTCGATCCCCAAGCGATTCGATATATTCCCTTAGCCGAGCGTCGTGCTGCCCAAGCGCGTCTTGGGGTCATGGCCAATCCTATTGCAATGTTTCTAGGAAGTTGGCATGGCCCCAATTTAGAAGCCGTTGAACATATTCTAGTCCTGGCCAAGCAGCTCCCCCAGGTGCAATTCTTAATTGTGGGCAGCGTAGGGATGGCATTTCAAGATAAGCCCCATCCCTCTAATGTCGGCTTTCTCGGCGTAGTTGATGAAGCAACAAAAGCGATCGTGCTCGAAATTGCTGACATCGCCCTCAATCCCATCACTTATGGTTCTGGAACGAACCTCAAAATGTTGGAGTATTTTGCTGCTGGCATACCGGTGATCTCAACATCCTTTGGTGTGCGTGGCCTCCAGGTGCAGCCCGATCTGCATTGTCTCGTTGCTCCCCTGGAAAATTTCGGGGATGCCATTCGACAGTTGAGCAGCGAAACAGATGAACAAATTCAGGCCAGAGCGGAAGCTGCCCGGATCCTAGTGGAGACTGTCTTTGCCTGGCGGGTGATTGCGGCACAGTTTATGCAGCACTTATCTCGTCTAGACCTAGCTGGCATCTGAATGATACGCTCGGTTGCGTTTGATACTTTCTCAGACGTCGCATTGGGCACCTATTCCGTGGGTGATGATTGAGGCCGCTTTCAGGTCTATTCCGACTTAGCATATTCACTTAAATTAATGCCTAAAGTTAATGTCTAAAAAAGCGCTAATCACTGGATTGACGGGACAAGATGGTTCCTATCTCGCCGAGCTTCTGCTGAGTAAAGGCTACGAAGTTTATGGGCTGGTGCGGCGCTCCAGCACTTCTAGCCTGGGCCGCATTGCTCACTTTGCAGATCGCGTCCATGTCGTACCAGGCGACTTGCTCGATCAATGCTCCCTCATGGATGTGATTGCCGATACCCAACCCGATGAAATCTACAACCTAGCCTCCCAAAGCTACGTCCCCCTATCCTGGACCCAGCCTGCATTAACAGCGGAGTACACCGCCCTGGGTGTCTCTCGGTTGCTAGAAGCGATTCGCCGCTGTCAGCCCAAAGCTCGCTTCTACCAGGCTTCCAGCAGCGAGGTTTTTGGCCAACCCGATGAGTCTCCCCAGTCTGAAAAGACAGCCTTTCGCCCGCGCAATCCCTACGGCACGGCCAAGGCCTATGCCCATTGGATGACGACGAATTACCGCGATCAGTACAACCTCTATGCCTGCTGCGGTATTACCTATACCCACGAATCCCAGCGGCGGGGCGCAGAATTTGTCTTTCGCAAGATTACCCGCACCGCCGCTCAAATCAAGCTGGGGTTGGCCACTGAGCTACGCCTGGGCAATTTGGATGCGCGGCGGGACTGGTGCCATGCGGAGGATGTGGTGGAGGCGATGTGGCTGATGCTTCAGCAGGATCGGCCGGAGGACTATGTGATTGCCAGCGGCGAGACCTATGCGGTGCGGGAGCTGGTCAGGTTTGCTTTTGGCTATCTGGGGTTGGACTGGGAGCAATATGTGAGCGTGGCTCCGGAATTCTATCGGCCCAATGAGGCAGTGGAGCTGGTGGGAGATGTGCGCAAAATCAAGGCTGAGCTGAATTGGCAGCCCAAGTATAGCTTTCAGCAGTTGGTGGAGCTGATGGTGGATTACGATATGGAGCAGCTCCAATCTTCAGCGCAGTCCTAGGGTTGCTGCCCAGCGCTGTCCGACTCGCTGCTTGCCCAGAATCACTGCTGGTCAAGACTCGCTGCTGGTGAGCTTGTCCCCCTCAGAGAATTTTTGACGCTTGTGTTAAAGGCGCTCATTGATGTAACGCCTGTGACACCTCGCCCAAGCGGGGTGGGTCTCTATGTCATTAATTTGGTTCGGGCCTTGCAGGCGATCGCCCAGACCTCCGACACCTGCGAGATCGAAACCCTGCTCCAGCCTGGACTGAAAGACTGGCTGCTGCGCCGTGCAGTTATTCCGCCCTGTGGCGAAGCGGAGTCCATCGCCGGATCCCCCGCCTGCCATGTCTGGGATCTGCCCGTGCGGATGTCGGCCCCCATGCTCCAGGGGGCCTACCATGCCAAGCCGTTGCAGCAGCTCCTGGCCCAGCATCTGGATCAGCGTTTTGCCTCCCCCAACATCATTCACGGCACCAACTATGCGGTCTGTCCTTCCCGCAAGGCCAAGACCATCATGAATATCTATGACCTGACCTTTATTCGCTATCCCGAATTTGTCGATCGCGTGGTCAAAACCTACCGAGCCCAGGTGGAGCGCTGCCTGAGCTGGACCGATCTGGTGATTACGATTTCTGAAAGTTCGAAGCGCGACATTGTGGAATATTTGGGGGTAGATGCCTCTCGGGTTTGGGTAACCCCCCTTGCCAGCCAATATGCGCCGCTGCCCGTGCTGGAATATAGCGGAGGAATACGGGCAAGTTCCAGCATGAAGAGTTCAATTGGATACGACCCAACTCGCGAAATCCTGGATGACCTGGCGAAGACGAGTTCCTATGATGGGCAGAGGCCCTATCTGCTGTTTGTCAGTACGATCGAGCCCCGGAAGAACATTGGCACCCTGATCGAGGCTTTCAATCGCCTTAAGGCCAATCACCGCATTGACCATGCCCTCCTGCTCGTCGGCAAGAAAGGTTGGCACTATGAGCCTGTTTTTGAGGCGATCGCCCAGTCCCCCTGGCGCGACCACATCCACCACCTCAATTACCTCAGCCAAGCCCAGGTCCAGGCCCTCTACTCCCAAGCCGATGCCTTCGTCTATCCCTCTTTCTATGAAGGCTTTGGCCTACCCATCCTAGAAGCCATGACCCTGGGGGCCCCCGTGGTCACCGCCAACGTTTCCTCCCTGCCGGAAGTGGGGGGAGATGCCGCCCTCTATGCTGACCCCCGCTGCCCCGATGAGCTGGCGGAGCAAATTTGGCGCTTGCTCGACGATCCCAGCCTGCGCCAGTGCTTGGTGGAGCGGGGGCGATTGCAGGCCGCCCGGTTTTCTTGGCAGCGCACCGCTGAACGAACCCTAGAGGCCTACCACCAATTGCTCTAGGGCCAGCGTTTTTGGGTCCAGCGTTTTTGGGTCCAGCGTTTTTGGGTCCAGCGTTTTTGGGTCCAGCGTTTCTGGCATCGGACCTTTTCGAGTTTGACTGCATCTCCCAGAGCCACCATGACCCCCCAGTTCAGCGTCATCACGCCCTCCTTCGAGCAGGGAAAATTTATTGAACGGACCATTCTCAGCGTGCTGGCCCAGGAAAATGTCAGCTTCGACTATGTAATTTGCGATGGGGGCAGTCGTGATGAAACCCTGACCATTCTCCAGCGCTATGGCGAAAAGCACGGGGAACGGCTGCATTGGCTCTCCGAGGCGGATGGGGGCCAGGCCGAGGCTGTGAATAAGGGGATTGCCATGACCCAAGGCGATGTGATTGCTTGGATCAACGCCGATGATCTCTACTATCCCGGTGCCTTTGCACGGGTGCAGGCTCTGTTTGAGGCTCACCCGGAAGTGGATGTGATCTATGGCGATGCCCAGTGGGTGGATGAACAGGATTGCATCATTGAGGCCTTTCCCACGGAGCCCTGGAGCTATGCTCGCCTCCAGGAAACCTGCTATCTCTGCCAGCCAGCGGTGTTTTTTCGGCGGCGTTTGATCGATCAGTTCGGCTGCTTAGATGCTTCGCTGCACTATTGCCTCGACTATGAGCTGTGGCTGCGCTATGGCCAAACTGCGCGGTTTCTCCATTTGCCTAGCATTCTGGCTGCCTCGCGTCTGCACAAGCACAACAAGACCCTGGGCCAGGCCGTGGCCATGCACCAGGAGGTCTTGGAGATGCTCCAGGCCAAGTTTGGTCAGGTGCCCGAGAGTTGGGTGTTGGGCTATGCCCTGAATAAGGTGGAGCAGGACAGTCAGATCAGTCGCTTTGACGATGCTCGGTTTTTGCCCTTCGTGGGTCGGCTGCTGTGGACGAGCATTGTGGAGCTGGTGCGCTGGCGGCGCTGGGTCTGGCCTACGACCTTGGTGAAAATGCTGGGCTGGATTGCCCTGCCGGATCTGGCTTGGTTTCGGCGGCGCAAGCTCCTGCACCAGCCCGC
>JAAUQQ010000097.1 GCA_012032745.1 Synechococcales cyanobacterium RM1_1_8 | reverse complement strand
CACGCAGAACCTTGACCAGGTATGTCCTTCACGATCAAGCCTTTTTCTCTATCCTTTACAAAGGTGGACTACCGGCTATAGCTGATGGTGCTAATAGCCCGTACTTTGTGCTTAAAAAAGCGGGCACAGTCTAGCCTGTTGGGTATAGGGTCGCTGGCTTTGGCGAATTTTCAAACATTCTCTTATCCGGTTGATCCAGCGGTGACTGCTACCCCGGCCAGAAAGGCACCACCCTGGAAGGCAGCAAAATGGAATACACCAGGCTAGGATCAAATCAACCTGCCCAGCCCATCGCCATGCTCCCGCACCTCTCCACCGACCAGCTCACCGCCCTCCATGCCCGGCGCAAACGCCTCACTGGCCTCGTCGATTTTCCTGTGTTGCTCTGGTCCGGCGGCAGCCCCGCCCGCAACTTCCCCGCCAATCGCTATCCCTTCCGCGCCAGCAGCCATTTTTTGTTTTTTGCAGGGCTGCCCATGGTCAACGCCGTGATTCGCCTCGAAGGCGACCAGCTTGACTTGTTTGTTGATGATCCGGGTCCAGGCTCGGCCCTGTGGCATGGGCCGGAGCCCTCGCGCGAGGAGCTGGCGAGCCTGATCTGTGCCGATCGCGCCTTTCCCCTCGCCGCCCTGGCAGACAAGGCCGCCGGGGCGGCCACCCTCGCTGTCCAATCGCCCCACAGCCTGGCACACCAGGTCCAGGTTCTCGGTCGAGACGTTGTGCCAGCAACCCAGGCCAGGGGCATCGATGCCCAGCTAATCCGCGCCCTCGTCCAAACCCGCCTCAGCCAGGACAGCGCTGGTATTGAAGAAATGCGCCGTGCCGCAGCGGTCTCCATCGCTGCCCATGAATTTGGCATGGCCGCCACCGGCTATGCCGAAACCGAAGCGGAGTGCGATCGGCCATGGAAGGGGTCATCCTCGGCCATGACATGACCACGGCCTACAACAGCATCGTCACTGTCCATGGCGAGGTGCTGCACAACGAGGTCTACCACCATCCCCTGGCCCAGACCGATTTGCTGCTGGCCGATGTCGGTGCTGAAACCCAGCTCGGCTGGGCGGCGGACATTACGCGCACCTGGCCCGTGGGCGGCAAGTTCTCTTCGACCCAGCGGGACTTGTATAACGTTGTCCTGGCGGCCCACGATGCCTGCATCGCTGCCGTGCAGCCCGGTCGGGAATACCAGGAGATTCATTTGTTGGCCTGCGATCGCATCGCCGAGGGCCTCGTGGACCTGGGCATTTTGCGGGGCAAGCCCGAGGACTTGGTGGCCCAGGATGCCCATGCCCTGTTTTTTCCCCATGGCATTGGCCATTTGCTGGGGCTAGATGTCCATGATATGGAAGATTTGGGGGATTTGGCGGGCTATGGTGAGGGGCGAGAGCGCAGCGATCGCTTCGGCCTCGGCTACCTGCGCCTCAACCGGCCCCTGCAAACCGGCATGGTCGTGACGATCGAACCGGGCTTCTACCAAGTCCCCGCCCTGCTCAACGATCCAGCTCGGCGCGAGCAATATGCCGAAGCGGTCAACTGGGAACGCCTCGCAGACTTTGCCGATGTGCGCGGCATCCGCATCGAAGACGATGTTCTGGTGACTGAAACCGGTGCTGAGGTGCTCACCGCCGACCTGCCCTGGGAAGCCAGCGCGATCGAAGCCCTGGTCGGAGCCTAGGCTGAGACTGCGCCGCGTGGGAGAATCAAAACCGCCGCCCAAGCCGCGCGCCTGTTGCCCCAACGATTCGCCATGACTTCCCCCGCCGCCCTCTCCCCCTACAAACTGCGTGAGCCTGGGGTTTCCCTCGCCCTCTACCGGGGCCTCAAATGGGCCGTGGTCGCCCCCCTGTTCTATGGCTATTTCAGCGGACGCATCCATGGCCAAAACCAGGTGCCCCGCCAAGGCCCCTTCATCGCCGTGGGCAACCATGCCAGCGACTTTGACCCGCCTTTTCTCTCCATTTCCATGGGGCGACCTGTGGCCTTCATGGCCAAGGCAGACCTGTTCGAGGTGCCGCTGTTGGGGCCGGGCATTCGCCTTTATGGAGCCTATCCGGTGCGCCGGGGCGAGTCCGATCGCAAAGCCCTGCGCAGCGCCATGGCCTTTCTTGAACGGGGCTGGGGCGCGGGGCTGTTCATCGGCGGCACCCGCACCGCCGATGGCCGCATCCCTGAGCCCAAAATTGGTGCAGCCTGGATCGCCGCCAAAATGCAGGTGCCCCTCCTGCCGGTCAGCCTCTGGGGCACCGAGCAGATCAAGGGGGCCGTCAAGCCTCGCCAGGTGCCCGTCACCATTCGCATTGGCGAATTGATCGAGCCGCCCGCCTCCACCCAGCGCCCGCTTCTGGAAGCCACGACCGAGCAATGTGTGGCGGCCATTCACCAGCTCCATGATCTGGGCCGCTAGCCGGGGCCGTTAGCCGAGACCGCTGACCAGAGCGCGACAATCTACCCGATCGCCCCCACCTGATCGCCAATGAAAGAACTGTCCAAGGGCTCGCCGCTAGGAGCGTAACAAACCATTACAGTGATCTGTAGGCTGGCCCCTGGGGGCTGACCCTTCGCCCTTCCCTATTCCCACCCCGCTGCAAGCAGCACATTCCACCCTGGGTCTAGGTTCAGATGATCTTGCCATGACCCCTCTGCTCGCCCCTCGCCCGCCCCTTCGAGTTCCCTCTCGCGCTGCCGCTATGGATACCAGCAAAGAGCTGAAACCTTATATTTCACCCTGGCTTTCCGCCCTTGTCTATCGCTTTGGCAAGTCCCTGCTCCTGCCCTATTACTTTGGCTCGGTCACCGTCCTGGGACAGGAAAATATGCCCGAGTCGGGGCCGGTGATCCTCGCGCCGATGCATCGTTCCCGCTGGGATGCGTTCATGGTGCCGAATGTGGGGGGGCGGTTTGCGATCGGTCGAGAAGTTCATTTCATGGTTACTACGGATGAAATGAAAAGTCTTCAGGGTTGGGTGATTCGCCGCATGGGCGGTTTCCCCATTGATACGCGCCGTCCCAGCCGGGAGAGCTTGCGTTGTGCGATCAACCTGCTGAGGGAAGAAAAGGTGCTGGCGGTGTTTCCCGAGGGCAATATTTTCAAAGATGGCCAGGTCCACCCGCTCAAGAGCGGCCTGTCGCGCATGGCCTTGCAGGCGGCAAATGGTGGAGAGGTCAATATCAAAGTTGTGCCCATTGGCCTGCACTATGACAAGCCCGATGTGCCCCTGGGCTCCAACGCCATCATCCGGGTGGGCAAGCCCCTAGAGACCCACAGCTACAGAGACCTGCCGGGGCGCAAAGCGGCGGAGGCCCTCAACCAAGATCTGACGGCGGTGTTGGAGCGGTTCCAGGCGGAGTTTAATGGCGGTGGCGCAGCCCTGGCCCAGGCCGAAGCGCCTGGCCCAGAGACCGATGGCCCAGAGACCGATGGCCTAGAGACCGATGGCCTAGATACCGAGGGTTAGCTGCCAGCCTTTTAATTGGCCGCTGTGGGTGGTGGCGTAGTCCTTGATTTCTAGCTGCCAAAGGCCTTCGGCAGGCCGCTGCATGATCCGCTTCAGCAGCGGCGTATTGTCTAGGTCGTAGGTGGACTGGAGCTGGGTTCGCCGCCCGAGGCTGCGGTTTTGCAGCAGGATTTTGTCCTGGTTGGGAGCGACTAAGTAGACCTCTAGGTCTCCCAGGTAGCCATGCTCTAGGTTGATGGCGATCGCCAAGTTCTTCACCAATCCCCCCTGCTGCACTCGCAATGCACTGGTGGTACTGGCCCCATCTTGGATCGCCACGGGCTGGCTGGTGGCCACTTTGAATTCCTGCTGGGGCTTGATCGGCCCCGCGATCGATTGCTGCACCTGCTGGACGGCCTTGGCGGCATTGACCTTGCCATAGCCGAACCACTGGGAATGGCCATTGGCTTCATAGGTGCCAAAGTTGACCTTGAACTGGGGATC
This sequence comes from Synechococcales cyanobacterium RM1_1_8, assembly GCA_012032745.1. Classification (GTDB taxonomy): domain Bacteria; phylum Cyanobacteriota; class Cyanobacteriia; order PCC-9006; family JAAUQQ01; genus JAAUQQ01. The sequence goes on along the minus strand of JAAUQQ010000097.1, from coordinate 9,799 downwards.
GATGTCGCGATCGATGATTTTATCGGCGGTGAGCTGCAAGATCCGTTTCACCTCCGCCGCGCTGAGGTTGGGATTGGCCGAGAGCATCAAGCCAATCACCCCCGCCACCACCGGGCAGGCGGAGGAGGTGCCGCCAAAGGCATCGGTGAAGCTGTCGGTGCTGTAGCCCTGGGGGCCGACGCGATCGGTGGTGAGGATGCGGGCTCCGGGCAGGCGGTAGTTGTACTTGGGCGGCACTTCGATGTAGCCCGTTTCCTCTAGCCAAATGGCCGGAGGCGCATTGTTGCTGGGGGCAGAAATAAATAGCTCATTGCCCCAGTTACTGTAGGCAGCCTTTTTGCTCTGGCTGGTGCAGGCCCCGACGGTGATCACATCGGGGTGGACGGCAAAGCCATTGAGCCAGGTGGTGACCCCCTGGAGCACGCCCTTGGGCCAGCCCTGCTCTTCCACGGTGCTGTTGAGGGGGCGGTTGAAGTTGCCCGCTGCGAAGGTAATCAAGCAGCCCTTGCCGTTGCGGCCCTGGGTGGCGGCGCGGGTGAGGGCGGCGCGCTGGCGCAGGGAGAGGGGAAAGCGCACGGCTCCGGCCCCCCAGCTACAGCAAATGACCGCAGCACCTTTCTGGGAGGCCCAGTCAAACACCGCTTCGACGGAGGTGTCATCGAGGAAGCCAGTGGTGCGAATCGGCATGAGGGCGCAGCCGGGTGCAACGCCGACAATGCCCGTGCCGGTTTCCTCTGCCAGGGCCACCCCGGCCACGGCGGTGCCGTGGTTGTCGCTGTCGCTGCCGGGCAGGGGCGAAAAATCCTTGTCGAAGAGATCGCGGGGGGCAACGATTTTGCCAATGCCCTGGAAGTCGGGGTGGCTGAGGTCGATCGCATCATCGGCCACCGCAATCACGATGGAGCGATCGCCCCGCGTGATCTCCCAAGCCCCCTCCGCACCAATGTGGGATCCACTGACCAGCTCTGCGCCGCTGCCGCTGTGTTGGAGATACCACTGTTGGGCATAAAGACTGTCTTTGGGGCGGTAGCTGGACTGGCTGGGCACCACCACATTGGGCTCCGCCAGCAGCACCTCCGGGAAGGTCATCAGCCGATTGGCCAGCTTGATGGGGTTTTCCTGGGCAGTCTTGCTGACTCGGAACACATAGGTGTTGCTCAGCCCCGCCACGGGGCTGTCATAGATTAAACCGAGGGGGGCGATCGTCGCCTGGGCCAGGGCAGCGGTCAGGACCGTGGCGAACTGGACCGTGATCTGATCGGTGAGGTAGACCCGAGCCTTGGGATCATTGTGCAGCTCATAGACATGGCTGACATAGCGCGTGCTGGGAGAATTACGGGCCTCAGCCATGGCGGCTTCCAGGGCCTCTGGATTGACCTGCAAGTCCTGAAAATCTTGGCCGGGGATGGGGAAGCGATCGAGAATCGGCAGACGGCGCAGGAGCTGATCGAGGTCGCTGGGCGTCTGGCGGGAGCTGCCAGCCATCGCGCCAAGGGGGGCTCCCAGGGCAGCGGCTGGAGCAGACTGGGCCGAGGGCTTGGGGCTGAGGGTGAAGCGATCGCCAGACTTACGCAGCACCAGCTCCTCGCCCCCCCGCTGTAGGATCAGCCCCTCGCGGCCGCTCGGCACCCCACCGAACGGCGGAGCCTGGGAATTGGCGGGGAGGGGATCAGATGCAGAGTTCATCGGTGTAAAATACCTTGACAACTGATGTTGGCCGGATCTAAGACATGGGCGGTGTCGGTTGGGGAGGGCAACATCGTTGCGGATTATCAACCCGTGAAGGATGTATAGTTCCCAAGCTGCCTGTCTTGGGATTCCTCGGGAGAATTCTCCCTGCCGCCGAAACATATCTACTGATGCCGCAGTCTAGCCATGAATACTAGCTACAGATACTAGCTATAAACATTCCCGCGCGGCCATTTGATCTGAATCCTTGTCTTTTGAGTTGCATTATGCCCCTTGTTTCTCGGTCCGTTTTTCGCTACAGCGCCTTGGCCATGCTCGCCTCCGCTCCGCTGATGGCTGGCCTGGGTGCGCTGCAAACAGCCCAGGCCCAGCAAGTCCCTGCAAACGCTGCTGGGACCAACTTGGAGACGGGGCTCAAACTAGCCCAGGAGGGTGATCTGCGCCCCCTTGCCCAGAGCAGCAGCTTGATGAGCTTGGAAGGTGGGCAGCGGCTGATGAACGAGGCCACCGCAGCGGTCTCAGCCCAGAACTATCCCCTGGCTTTGGAAAAACTGAAGAGCGCCCGCCAGGTCTTTAATCAAATTTCTAACTTCTACCAAGAACTCGCTGGCTCCTTTACGGGGGTTGATAGTCGAGTGGTGGAGAACCTGCGGGATCAGGCCGTCGCTGCAGCCCAGATGCGGGATGAAGCGACCTTTCAACTGGCCCTGAGTCACCGCGCTCAGAATCAAGCCGATCTGGCAGTGCCGCTGCTCGTGCAGATTGTGAACAGCCAAAACCCAACCCAGGACCTGGGCCAGAGGGCCTATCGCCAGCTCTATGAGCTGGGCTTTGTGGATGTGGAATATCCTCGCTCCAGCCCAGCTCAATAGCAACCCGCTGGGTGTCGGTGAGAAACTCGGTGGCCCGGTTGGGCTGCCGGGTCGAGCCCTTGGGTTGAGCTACTGGAGATCCAGCTGAATCAGGGAAATATCGTCGTTGAAGCTGGGGGAGTTGTTCTGGGTGCGCAGCGCTTCCAGGATTGTGGGGATGTCGTCCGCGTCGTGCTCGTGCAGTCCCTGGAGCAAATTTTCAAACTGGTCTAGTCCCCAAATATGACCATCGCTGCGCAGCAGCTCGTAGACCCCGTCGCTGAAGATGTAGAGCTTGCTGCCGGGCTCGATTTTCTGGCTGTGGCTGACAAAGCTGGCCTCGGGGAATAGGCCGATGGGGAAACCGGGGGTTTTGAGTCGGTGGAGCTGGGTTTGGCCGCCTTGGCTGTCGATGAGTAGGGCGGGGGGGTGGCCTGCGCTGGCGTAGCGCAGGTTGCGATCCTTGAGGTTGTAGATGCCGTACCAGAGGGTGAAGTATTTGTCACATTGGTTGCCCATTTGGAAGATGCGGTTGAGGGCGGTTAGAACCTGGTGGGGCTGGTGGAAATCGACGCCGTTGAGGGAGCGCGATCGCAGCAAATTCAAAATCGACACCGATGGCAACGCCGCCCCCAGCCCATGGCCCGACATATCCAACAAAAAGACCACCAAATGTTGGGGACCGAGCCAGGCATAGTCATAGCAATCGCCGCCCAACTCCCGTGATGGAATGAAGCAAGAATCGATCGCCACCGGATGTTTCAAGGGCTTTGGCAGCAGCGACTGGACATAGTCACTGGCCTCGCTCAGCTCCGTTTCCAGGCGCTGCTTCTGGATTTGCAGATCCTGGGTCAGCTCCTGGAGGCGCAGGGCGGCCCTGACCCTGGCCTGGAGTTCGGCCAGCTCAATGGGCTTGGCCAGGAAATCATCTGCGCCGCTGTCGAGGCCCTGGACGCGGTCTGAGAGCGATCGCTTCGAGGTCAGCAAAATAAAAAACGTTGTGGACAGGCTGGGATCTGATTTGACCTGGTGGCAGACCTCCAGCCCATCCATCAAAGGCATCATCCAATCACAAATAATCAGCGCAGGCTTCTGGGCCTGCGCTTGTTTGAGTCCCTCATAGCCATTGTCTGCCAGTGCGACCGAATGCCCCTGCTTGGTGAGGGTGCGCCGCAGGACTAACTGAATCGCCGGGTCGTCGTCAATGACGAGAATGTTAGCCATAGGCTGGGGGAAGGGGCAGTGATCTGGGGGAAGCAGAAGCCTGGAGCTGGCGGATTGGGCAGGGGCAGTGATGGGAGTACTTTAGCGCTTCAGGCCTGGGACTCCAGAGAGATTGAGGGCGGTAGATGATTGGCGGGTGGCCTCACTGGCTAAAAAACCCGCCATAGACCGCTGGGGGAGACTAACGGGGATTATGGGGAGGCGATCGCCAAATCAATTGGTTATGCTTAACTAACAATACTATCCACTTAAGGGCACCATGGCATGATTATGGCCATGGGAGGGCTGTTTAAGAATAGCTTTGACAATGTCTGATCAAGCCCATTGTCCGTGCTTTTGCTCAAAAAAACAGACATGGCCTCCCCTACTCAGCATTGCATCTCTCGCTTCGGCAAATTTTCAACCCTCCCCTGACGTGATTGTGGCAGCCGATCGAAACCGAGCGCTCCCCCAACCTGCTGGGCCCTCCTGTCCCAAGCATCCCCATCAAGCATCCCCACCAAGCATCCCTAGAGAATTGATGCTGCGAAAGATCTCCCTATGCGTAAGCTCAGATTTGCATAACCTCGCTGTGGTTCTGTCCTGGTTTGAGGTGCTCAAGCCCCTCTTGGGGAATGAGATGGCTTGGCAGCAGGGGCGCATTGCCCTGGCCGAGGGCTTTACCAATGCCGTGCGCCATGCCCACCGAGGGCTGCCCCCCGAGACGCCCATTTTGCTGGTGGCCCAGGTGGGTGCCGATGAGCTGGTGCTGGAGATTTGGGATCAGGGTCAGTTTTTCGACCTAGAGCGATTTGTCTCCCAGCTCCCGCCCAGCTCCCGCGATGCCGAGGGCGGGCGCGGGCTGCGCTTGATCTATGAGGTGGCCGACCAAGTGGATTATCGCCGTTTTTATGGAGATAGCAACCGTCTCCGCATTGTCAAGCAGCTTCAGTCTTCCCAGATGAGCCTCTCCTAGGCGGGAACCAGGAGCACGCGCTATGGCAATCAAGCCTGCCCATCAGGTCTGCCCGTAGAATCTGTTGACAAAACCTATCCAATCGGGGCTGAATCTTGGGCTGGTGAATAGGTAATAAAAGTAAGCTCAAAATATCTTGCTTCGCAAGTGCTTTTTAATACGTTTTCCGCTGCATTTTGACTGAGTATTAACCTGGTTTAAAGCTTGCTTGGGGAAAAATCTAGTCTAGTTCTGGAGGGAGGTCCGCCACAGAACTGTGCTAGCATCCTCTCACGCTAGAATCAGTCCCACTGTCTTTGCTGCCGACTGCTCATCGTCTTTAGCTCCCCCGAGCGTAGGTGCCCCAAACTTAAGTTACCCCAAACTTAAGGTATCCCGAACTTAAGGTACCCCGAGCTTTTCCGCTGTCTCATTCCACTGGGAGAAATCCTTTAGCGAACTCTTTGGGACAGTGCGGAACAAACAAGGAATGGTATTGTATGAGGCGTTGTTCCACGGCTCAGGATCGCTGTAGTGGTAGTGATCTGGGTGACTATATCTAAAGAGGAAAAGTGCAATGGCTAGAAGTTCCAGTGTCGGCGGATTCTTTGGCGAATTTAAGGCGTTTTTGGCCCAGGGCAATGTGGTTGACCTTGCGGTCGCCGTGATTATGGGTGGAGCTTTTGCTAAAATCGTCGATTCTTTGATGACCGACATCATTACCCCTGTCATTCTTAGCCCTGCCCTCAAGGCTGCGAAGGTGGATGATCTGGCTTCCTTTGCGCCCAATGGCATCAAGGTTGGGCTATTTTTGTCAGCGGTGCTCAACTTTGTTGTTGTCGCCTTCGTGATTTTCTTGATGGTCAAATCTTTGCAGGAGGCCAAGCGCCGCACGGCCCGTGAGGAAGCCCTGGCAGAGCCTGAGGTGGATGTGCAGGTTCAGTTGGTGGAAAGCATCAACAGCTTGAACGCAACGATCGCCTCCAAGCTCTAGGAGATTTCTAGAAAACAGGGCGTTGCGGACGTAGGGGATAGCAACGCCCATGGCGCTGGGGGGCGGCGGCTTCCAGGGCGAGATCTTCGGCAGGGCTAAATCCAGCGGGGAGGGCAACCATGGCACATTGACCGAAGTGGCATTTCCATTTTACCGAGGATTGGGGGCCGAGATTGCCCCAGCTCCAGGCCGGTTTCGAGGGCGTCAAACCCCTTGAATCCGTGCGGCAATCTCTACTTCGGCGGGCTGACCCCGATGGGTTACGATAAAGCCGCTTAGCCAACATTTGGCAAGCACCGCAATTCCCCTGCAACTTCGGGAGAAGGACTCGACGCATGGCATCTGAACAAATCTGGCAGCGGTCGGAAATTATGGACACCCAGGTCATTACCCGCAGCAGCGGGCGACGGCTGGGCATCGTTGCCGAGGTTTTGGTGGATGTGGACCGTCGCGAGGTCGTGGCTTTGGGCCTGCGGGATAATCTGTTGACCAAGCTGGTGCCCGGTGTGCCTCGCTATATCTACTTGGATAGCATTTGCCAGGTGGGGGATGTGATTTTGGTGGAGACTGACGACGCGATCGCCGACATCGACATCACCCCCTTCAGCAGCATGATCAATAGCGAAGTGATCACCGAAGCCGGGGATCCCCTGGGGCGAGTGCGGGGCTTCCAGTTTGATATCGAAACCGGCAATCTTCAATCTTTGGTGCTTGCTTCAGTGGGAATAGCCCTGGTGCCGGAGCAGGTGTTGAGTACCTACAACCTGCCGATCGATGAAATTGCCAGCAGCGGCCCGGACCGCATCATTGTTTTTGAAGGCGCTGAGGAACGGCTCCAGCAGCTCACCGTCGGCGTGTTAGAGCGCCTAGGCCTGGGCTCTCCCCCCTGGGAAAAAGATGATGACAGCTATGTCTTGCCGACGATTCCAGCGGAGAACCAGCTTGGCACGGGCATTCCCGCCCAGCAGCCCCAGCAGCGCCAGGTAAATCAAACCCAAGCCGGCTATGGTCAGCCCTCCTACCCAGCGCCGGTGCGTGAACCCGCCTGGGATGAGGACTATCGCCAGGAGCCGGAGCCGATTTTGCGGGATGAGGGTCGCGCCCAGCCCCAGCGCCGCTATTTAGAAGCGGAGCCGGAGCCGATCGCGAGCCAGGAGTGGAGTGATGCCTCGAATCGCGATCGCTACGATGATGATTACGGCTATGACGGCGATGGCTATGAGGCTGAGCCCTACGAGGCTGAGCCCTACGATGCTGAGCCCTACGATGCTGGGCTCGCCCAAGCCGATAGCCCTGTTGATCGCGGTCCCGATCACAGTCCCGATCGCAGTCCCGATCGCAGCGCCCAACAGGTTCGCGACTCCGCCCCAACCGTTCCCCCAGCCCAACCAGCCATGGTCCCTTCCAGGGTTGAAGCCCCACCCGCCGCTGAGTTTCAGCCTGCCGAATCCCAGCCTGCCGAATCCCAATCTGCCGAATCCCAACCCGAACCCATGGCCTCCCCCGCTGCCCAGGAGTCAGCCAGTGCCGATGCTGGGTCCGATACTTGGTCCGATGGCGATGGCGGCTCCTAGTACAGCAGGGCGTAAGTTTCCGTATCAGCCTGAGCCGACCTCATCCCCCAGCCCCTTCTCCCCAAAAAACACAACAGCCTGGAGAAGGGGAGCCGGATCGAAGTCCCTCTCCCGCCCTGGGAGAGGGATTTAGGGTGAGGGTAGCCAAACTTACGCCCGAGTCTACTAGGACGAAGCGTAGTGACGCCGTCCTGAGCAGGTCTCCCTAGGCCGCAGGGCGATTGGATGAGTTCAGGTTGAGCTGGTCAACCACAACATCGGTGAGGCGCTGGGCTGCACCGGGTTCGCCGCGCACCTGCTTGAGGCGATCGCCCATGGCCCGCAGCCGCTCTGGATGGTCCAGGTAGTCCAGAACCTGGCGGGCGATCGCCCTGGGATCCAGCTCACCGACCAGTTCGGGCACAATTTCCTCACCCGCCCAAATATTCGGCCAGGCCAACAGCCCCAGCCTGCCCAACATGTAGCCATTGATCGCCTTGGCGAAGAGGCTGCCCAGCCCCGGCAGGTTGGCCAGCAGCCCCGGTAGTCCGTTCCAGGCCCGCATGGCATCCAACTGTTGGGTGGGCAACAGCACAATCATCGGCACGGCCAAGGCTCCCAGCTCGGCGGTGTTGGCTCCGATCGTCGTGAGGCAGAGATCGCATTGGGCGAGGCGATCGTAGGCTGGGAACGCGCGATACAGTTCCACCCAGGCTCCCTGGGCGGTTTTGAGATAGATGCGGCGGTTTGCGGTTGCAGAGCTGTTTGCTGGATCCTGACCTGGCTGAGTATCTGGCCCAAAATCCGGCGGCCCAGAATCCGGCAGCCCAGAACCGGGCAGCTCCACCAGGCTAGTCGCCGGGCTGCCCAGGATTTTGACCATCGGGTTGTGCGCCGCCTGGGCATATTCCAGCAGGCGCTCGGGGCTGAGATTGGGTGCCAGGGGAATGAAGCAGCGGACCTGGGGGCGCTGGCGCTGGAGTTCCTCGGCGATGATCACCATGAAGGGGACGCCCTGGGTGAGCTTGGCCGCCTTCGAGCCCGCCAGCAGACCGATCAATTCGGGCTTGGGATCTGGGTTCAGCAACGGGTCTGGGTCTAGCGGCGGGTCTGGCACCTGCGGCGGGCTGGTCGCGGCGATGCTGGTGTCCACCATCAGATCGCCCACGACGGTGCATTTCGATTGATATCGAGCGGGTAGGCGATCGCGATCCTCCCCCCGCCGCACCCCAAAGCCATCGATCCACCGGCCCCAGCGCGCCTCCCATTCCGCATAGACCACCGTGGCATAGCCCAGGCGCTTGCCCACCACCACGGGAAAAATCTGATCGCCCCCCAGGAACAGCACGAGGCCGCGATCGCGCCAATCCCAACCCGCCGCCGTCTTGCCCCAGAGCAAAAACGGCCAAAAATGCTCCGCCGTTTGGATGCGGTCCAGTTCGCCATAGCGAGCCGCGATCGCCCCCTCCCCCCCGGAGGCATTGGGGCAGGGCGACAGCACCAGGGAAATGCGGACCTGGGCGCGATCCTCCCCCAGCCGCTGGCGCAGGGCCAACAGCATGGGCCGCACCCAGGTGGCCAGCTCCCCCGGACCGTTGGAGAGGATCAAGATATCGAGGGGGCTGGGGGATTCAAGCCGGGGAGCCTGGTGCATGGGGAGCCGGGTGCCTGGAAGCCTGGGGGTTACAACTACAACACAAAACCGGCCCTGGGAAACCCCAGGACCGGCCTTGATCACAGGCAATGCGGATAGCGAGACTCGAACTCGCAAGGCGTGAGCCACACGCCCCTCAAGCGTGCGTGTCTACCAATTCCACCATATCCGCAGATGCTGCGCGGGCTGCGATCGCGTTAACTCGGGCTTGAACCCGAATCTTGGGTGAGGTCTTCCAAGGCGTATCCCAGCGCTAAACCGCCGCCTTGAAGCAGTGAATTTAGCTTTAACAGAATAGCCGATTTTGTTGCACTTGCTCCAGCCCAGCCCAGAATTTTCGAGGATTTCCCCAAAGTCGCTCCCAGACAGCGTCAGTAAACCCAGGCCGCGCCAGCAAGCCCAGCCCCAGAAGACGCCCAGAAGAGGCCCAGGGGAGGGCGGCTGCCGTGATACGATCGCATACCAATCTGTAAATGGTCTATGGGCTTCTCGAAAATCCTCATTGCCAATCGCGGGGAAATCGCCCTGCGCATTCTGCGAGCCTGCGAAGAGCTGGGCATTGGCACCATCGCCGTCCACTCGACGGTGGATCGCGGTGCCCTCCATGTGCAGCTTGCCGATGAGGCCGTTTGCATCGGCGAAGCCCCCTCCAACAGAAGCTACCTGAATATTCCCAACATTCTCGGGGCGGCCCTGACCCGAGGGGCCAGCGCCATCCATCCCGGCTATGGCTTCCTGGCGGAGAATGCCAAGTTTGCGGAGATGTGTGCCGACCACCAGCTCACCTTCATTGGCCCGCGCCCGAATCGATCCGGGACATGGGCGACAAGTCCACCGCCAAGAAAACAGTGACTTCAGTGGGCGTGCCGACGGTGCCCGGCCAGCGAGGGCCTGGTGGAA
>JAAUQQ010000096.1 GCA_012032745.1 Synechococcales cyanobacterium RM1_1_8 | reverse complement strand
ATCGCAGCGCTTGAGTTAGCAAAAGAAATGCTGATAGCCTATGCGAATCCTGCTGGATGAATTTTGTGCGTGTTTGATGTGGGGAGGTGGGGCGATCGCGGCTAGCGCTTCGCCCTCTGCTTCTGCTTCGGCCGGATCCGTCTCTTGATCGATGTCTTGATCTAGATCTGGATCCAGCTCTGCTTCCTCCGGCATCGGGCCTCGGGCTAGGGTCTCCAGGGCAGCATCATATTGGCCCGCCAGGATCAGTTGCCTGGCCACCATTTGAGCATAGGTATATTTCGCCCAGTCCACCTGAAGCCTGTCTACATTTCTTTGGAGTTGTGCCAGCAGCTCATCATCAATGGCTTCCCCAGGGCGGGGAAGGGCTTCCGTCAACGCGATCATCTGATCATAGGCAGCGGCTTCTCGGTAGGGAGCCTGGCGCTCGGGCGAAAGGTGCTCCCGGCGGTGGCGGTTGGCGGCGACTGGCTGGCCCTGTTCGGCCAACAGGTTGGCGTAGTCTTCTTCAAGTTGTTGGCTATAGTTCTGGCGCTCTTGGCTGTCTGCCACATGGGAGATCAATTGTCTGGCCCGCCCCAGCTCCCCTGCTGGAGATACCACTGGGCCACTTGGTAGACCTCGTGGCCATTGGCGGCGGCGCGATCGGTTTCCGCTGCGATGCCATCGTCTTCGGCTGGGGCTGCGGCTTTAGTCTGATCAAGCAGATCGACTGGCAGCGGTACAGTGGGGGCATCGCCAGATTGCAGATCGTTAAGCTGCGAGTCGTTGGGGTTTCCATCATCAAAGTACAGTTGAGTAATCAACTGACTGGCGTGATCCATGGCTTTTCGTTCGCGGGGCAGTGCGGCTTCGCGCTCCAGGAAGGCTGGGTAGAGCTGGGTCGCCTGGGTGATTAGCGCCAATTGTTGACTGTGGTCGGCGATCGCCCGGCTGAATTGCAGCCCATAGTCGAGCATGGGCAGGGCCTGGGGCAATCCATAGGCCTTGTAGGTGTCGGCCAGATGGAAGAGCGCCTGGGCTTTGTGGGCGGGGTCGCCGAGGCGATCGGCCTGGGTCAGCACGGCTAGGAAGAGCTGGCGGCTGACGGGGTCCATCTGGCGGTGACAGGATTCGGGCGGCAGGGGCACGATATCCACTGGGCCAAAGGCTTGGAGCAGAGAAATCGGTTGCTCGGGGAAATTTTGTGCGATCACTTCAGGGGCCAGGCAGGATGAGCTTTCTAGCCCCTCGCCCCCAGCGGGATTTGGGTCAGGCTCGTCTGGATCGGGCTCGTCTGGAGCGGCGAGCCTGGCAACCTCGGCGAGGGGTGCGATCGCCATGGCGCTAGGGGCCGTCGTTCCAGTGGCCACCAGCCCCGTCGCAGTTGCTGCCGCAGCAGCGGTTTGACCGGGCTGCATCAGCGATAGGGCAAGGGCGAAACTCGAAAGCCAAAACAGCTTCTTCATGGCGCGTGGGCTCTGTGCGTAAGATGGATCTGGCCAGCGGGTGGATGGCGAGGGAGTGGACCTGACTCGTTATTGGTTCTGACTCAATTCCCGTTCCTATGCAGAACAACAAGGGAACAGACTGAAATTACTAATTCTTTGAATGAACTGTTACCTGAACCGTTGCTCGACCTCTGGGGCTATGCCTGGGGATCCTAGGGGGAGCTTAGGGGATGGGCGCTAGGCAAAACGGTGCGGGCTTCTACCGCTGGTGGAATCTTTAATCAAATTTAGGGTTTTAAGTTCAACCTGCCTGCGCTGAGGCCGGGGCAGGCATCCCATTGACGAGTCTCTCTACTGTGGGGCGAGATCAGGCTCCACAGGGGACTCGTTGGCGGCCGGTGTCGCTCCTTTGAGGCTCTCTAGGGCTTTGCGGCTGTTTTGGGCGATTTGATTGTAGGCATCGATTTTTTGTTGGTAATCCTGGACGCTTTGGTTGAAGCGATCGATGCGCTGGACGTTGGCCTGAACCTGGGCATTGTAATCGTCCACCTGACGATTGAAATCGATTTTTCCCTGCTCAAATTGATTGATCAATCGCTCCGCTTGGCCATTCCCCTGGGTCAGGGCTGACTCCGCCGCTGTGCGGGTATTCTCCAGGGCGGCTTTCCGCTGCTCTAGGTCAGCCGAAACCCGACTTAGGCGTGCTTCCTCAGCCTCAAGCTCGGCTTGGGAAGCGGTCAATTGCTGTTCAAATTGCTCAATCTCTGCGGCGAGGGCCTCCGCCCGTTGCTCGAAGTCATTGAAAACGCGTACGGATTGTTCAGCAAAGGCGATGACCCGTTGGCGATCGCTAAAATACTGCTGATAATGGGCCTCCAATTCCGGATTTCCCAGATCCTTCAGCTCCGTTCCCAGGTGGGAATGCAACTCATGGCGGTAGCGCTTTTCTTCTTGGCCTTTGTACTCATCCAAGACCTGGAGCAATTTCTCATCCGTCACCCGCAATTTGGCAATTTTAAGTTGTTGAAACAACGCTTCCTGCTGCTGGGGGCTGAGCCGGGCATAGGCGGCATGGAGCATCTCATGGGCAGCGGTGACCTCCATGGTGCCGGAAAACTGGGGATCTCGAATATCTTGAATGATGATTTTGCCGGAGAGGATGCGATCGCCCTGGCTCTTTTCCAAATAACAGCCCAGGACAATGGCATCCTTAGGCACATTGCATTTATCTAAAAAGGTTTCGCGGGAGGCGAAGTCCGGTCGGTGGCGATAGAACAGCCGCTGGGCTCGGGGGGTCATGGTGGTGGCCTGGGCCAAGCGTTCCGCCTCGGCGGAGGGCGGCTCGGGCACGAGGTTGAGCTGATCCCCGATGAACTCTCGACTGGAGAGCAGTGTCAACATGGCCAGCGGCAAGGCAATGATGGTCCAGGAAAGCCAAGGTCGGCGCTGGGTTGGCTGTGACTGATATCTCCCCATGGGATGGGTTCTCCTCTGGGCTGGTTCTTGGGGCTGGTCCTTGGGGCTGGTTCTTTGGTCTGGGAATTTGGGCTGGGGATTGGTTTGGCCCAGTGAGAGCGGGGCAGCCCTCGCAACTATGATAGACAAGCATGGGCGTGATAAACAAGCATGACCGCTCTGACTAGCTCCCCGCTGAGTTCTGCGCGGAGCTGTGGCACAATGAGCTGCCGCAGGCCTTAGCCGTGAGCTAATGGGCCAAATGAACGGGCAAACGCTGCGGGCAAACGTTACCCTGGGAAGAGTAGACCGATCGCCCCTCAGGGATTGCAGTAGGGGCATTGGGCCGGATCGGCGGTTTCACGGCCATCGGGGAAGAGCATCTCCTGGCGGAAGCCACAGCGCTGACATTGAGACCAGAGGGCGCGGGTGAGCAGCGTGGGGGCACGGCAGAGGGCACAGGGCAGGCCGGGCTGGCGCTCAGTCGGCTCAAAGCCAGGCGCACCGCAACTGGGGCAGGGTTTCTGGATAGCGGCGACGAGGTTGGCAGCGGCCTGGGCAATGACCTTCATGCGGGTTGGATTGCAGAGCGCCCGCATGTCGGTTTCCAGGTGCAGACTGGGCGATGTCTGGGGGCGCTGGCTTCGCTCCAGCCCTGCGTTCACCACCTTGACCAGCTCCGCCTCGCTGACAATGCCCTTGACAATTTCAGCCGCCGCCGAGGTCGAAGCCGTTGGCATCACAACTAATCCATGCTCTGGAAAGCCAACCTTTTGGGCAAATGCCAGGGCTTCCGCCAGGCTGCTGATGCTGGCTTGGCTGTAGTTAGTCTCCGTGGATAGTTCCTGGCCGTAGATCTCCAGGTTGTTGGCGCGATCGATCAACACCACCAGCTCCAGATTGCAGGCTAGGAACGGCAGGCTGGGATGGGGGCCAAAGCTGCCCTCGCTGGCGATCGCCAAATCCCCACCGGTCAGCTCCAGCGCCCGTTCCGCCTTGAGACGAGCAGTGATTTTTTGATTGTTGGGGCGATGGCGATCGCGGGTAAACGTGCCAAACTGATCCGTATCCAAGCCCCCAGGAACCTCCAGCGTCAGGCCCAGGGCCGTTTCCAAAATCGGCCCAATCACCTGCTCTTTCCGGTGCATCGTCGCCAACACTGCGATGCGATCGGCAAACCATGGATGGCTCATCGGCAAACTTTGAAGCGAGGACTAGGAGAACCAGGAGAAGATTTTGCCTAGCTAGCGGGCCGCCATAACCCTGGGAATCGTTCCCCAGCACCCATCATATCCTGATGTGCATCCCTATCCTGGTCCAATCAATTGCCTGCCCGCCTTCAGCTTGGGCCATCCCCCACTCCTAGGAACTGGGCTTCTCTGCCCCCCATTGATCTGACCAGACGGGCTTGGCCGAACGCACCACCCGGACCAAAGGCCCAGCGCCGCGCCAAATGACATAGGCCCCCATCGCCAGCACCTGTCCGGTCCACAACAGAGACCAATCCTCCGTACCGACCGCCATTGCGATGATCAAAAACGTAAACACCACTAGCCGAAAGAGCTGAGCAATATTGCCCTCGGGCCAGCCTTTCTTGGCATATCGATAAATAATGTAGGGCAGCCAGTAGGCCAACACGGTGGCCATAAACAGCAGCGTACCCACAGCATTGGTTGCGGCCACGCTCAGGAAACCGAGGGATTTGAAGGCCTGCAAAATCGGATAAAGCCAAACTCGACTGTACTTGTCAACATGGTTGTAGAACGAAAAGAACAGTCGCACAACTCCCAAGAATAGAAACCAAGCTAGCACCTGGGAGCCTAAGGTTGCGCCAGGATTGAAAGTCACCCAATCAAACGTCAAGGGGGAGGTCTCAAACAGCAGTACATCACTCCAATGCAATAAAAACAAACCTGGCATAGCAAAGCTCGCAGACCAAACCCAAGGCCACCAGAAGTTTATCTTTTGCTTGTGGCGCAGATATAGCTCCGAAAGCGCTGGTTTTTTCTCAAAGCGCTCGGCGATTAAGTCATTTTCCATGTAGCCCATTTCATAGACACATAAAAATGAAAGCAACAGGAAGGCCATGGCGATGCCATGGATCCAGGGATGGGTGCTCTGCCAGCTCGTCGCCAAAATTAGAATAGCAAAATCATTACCGATAACCTCCTTGAGGAAATAGGGATAACCTGCTTTTTTGACTTTTTCAAGATAGAAGAATGGAACATAAATATCTGACATGGCCGGAATGTAGGCTGCCTCGGGCCAAACGAACAGACAGGGCGCGGCCACAGCCGAGAGTAGCGGAGCATCATCCTGGGAATCGGTGATCAGCATGGCCTGGGCGATCGCCCCATCACCCAACACAGCCTGCACCATCGCCCGCTTGCCCTGGACGCGATCGCGCCCCCCCTGCCAAAAACGACAGGCCACCACAGCTTTGAGCGGCAGGGGTAGCTGTTCTGCCAAAGGGCGAACAATAAAGTCGAAACCGAGGGAGGCGATCGTCACTCCACAATCCGAGCGCTGCCGCAAGGCCTCCAGGAGAACAAGATTGGTCTGGGCGAGGGCGAGGGACTTCGCCCGCCACCGCCACAGCAGAGGCGTCCAGGGAAAAACAATCGTTGAGAGAATCACCCGGAGCCAATCCCTAGAAACGGAGCCCTTGAGTGATCCAGGCAGCCAATCCCAAAGCTGAAGGCGGTTGAGGAGGACTAAAAAAAAGTATCCAAGAATTCTAGGTTGTAGTGTATTCAAATAAGTTTCAGTAGAATTACGTAGAAACAGCGTTTCATCAAAATCCACCAAAATATCTGTATGGGAGGGCTGAGCTTGAATGTACTCGAGCAAATCGGCCTGGTTCTTCAAGAGATGACCTGTTTCATTCTTTTCATTGGAATCACTTTTAATACTTAGCCTCATAACTCTCCTGATGGAATGCAATCTTTACACAATCTTCGATGCAGGCCAGATCGCTGTGGGTGCATGGGATAGGGATACATAAAGCAGTTTTGGCGAGCACAGCACCATTCTGGCAGTCTCGGCACAGGACAGGGTGTATCAATCCAAACATTAATATGCGCAATACGGCTCAGTCTAAGGTAACTGGAGTTCAAAGAATACTTGAGACTTTGCCAGATAACAGATACGGCCCAGCAGGTATACGGGATGAAGCTTGGCAAGCAATCTATAGCCAGCATGGTTTATGGAAATCTATTCATTCCTCGTTTCAGCAACGCCCTAAATACGGCTTCGATAGGAATGTTGACGACAACATGATATCTAAGCCCTGTCTAAATAGAGACAAAAGATTCCCATGACACTTATCCTTAGCCGCAAAGGCTTCGACTCCAACAGCGGCAGCATCCCCAGCCCCATCCTTCCCGATGGCAGCCTCATATTCCTTCCCGATCCCCGACCCAAACCCCAGCCGTCACCCCGTTCGCTACTGTGACCTCTGGCCCCTTGGCCATGGGGGGGTGATCCTGCCCAGCTCCTGAGCGATCTCACCCAAGGCAAGATCTCCCCCCAGACCAAAGTCCACTTGGATCCTGACCTCGATCCTGCCAGCCTAGAGCGCCATCCCGACTGGAAACCCAGTTTTGGCCAAGCCCGCGCATCTGAGCGTCACCTGCGCAACCAGGGCGTTGGCTCCACCAATTTCCCCGCCAATTCCTCTGCCGCCGCTGCACCCCAGCCCTAAAGCTCCTGCATCAATCGCAGATAGTTCTGCTTACTTTGGATACTCTGGGCCATTGCCCCATCCGCAAGGGCCTTCTCCGCCTCGCTGATCTCCTGCCAAAAGGCCGAACCCCGCTGGGCTGAGACATAGGCATCCCACAGCAGTTGCAGCAGGCCAGCCAGCTCAGCGTTTTCCTCTTTGAGCTGGGCTTGGAGCGCCGCAAATTTTTCCTGGGCCTGGCCATGGGAATTGAGATCCTGGGTGAGGGCGATCGCGCCTTCAACTCCGCCATCCAAGCTGCTGAATCATTGGCCATAGATAGTTAGTCCCAATCCTGTATAAATCAATCGACTGTACCGCTAGTCTAGCTAAACCCCGGCCCTCCCGGCTGCCCCGAGGAATTCACGCCGATATCCTGTCAAACGCAACGGCCCTCGCCCTCCCCCCCAGCAATTCGCCAAGCTGCCTCCTCCCCCTACAATGGCAGCATCAGACCCCGCCCATCCAATCTCAAACCTGGGCTGCATGACGGTTTGCGACAGCCCGCTGCTACAGTATCAACAGCGTCCGAATCTTAATATAAAGAAACATCGAGTGAAGGCCCAGAATGGTTGCAACTATTAGCCCTGACCAAATCGAACGCGTCGTGAATAACCATCACCACGATCCGTTCGAAGTGCTGGGGCTCACTCGATCGAGCTCGATGGCCAACCCCGTTGGGTCATCCGAGCCTACCTGCCCCAAGCGAGCGCTGCTTGGATCCTACGACCGGACCAGTTGCCCAAAGACCAGCAGAGCATCCCCATGGACATCGTCCACGGCGGCCACTTTTTTGAATGCATCCTGCCCGAGGCCAGCGAGCCCGGCAACTACCAGCTCAAGATCCAAGAGGGCGATCGCGAACGGGTCATCTACGACCCCTACGCCTTCCCTTCTCCCAAAATCACCGACCTAGATATCCACCTGTTCGCCGAAGGCAACCACCACCGCCTCTACGAAAAACTCGGGGCCCACCTCACCCAGCAAAACGGCATCCCCGGCACCTACTTCTCCCTCTGGGCCCCCAATGCCCGCAACGTCTCCGTCCTCGGCGACTTCAATAGCTGGGATGGCCGCCAACACCAAATGCGCAAAGGCCCCAGCGGTATCTGGGAGCTGTTCATTCCCGAAGTGGGCGAAGGCGCAACCTACAAGTACGAAGTCAAAAACCACGCTGGGCATATCTACGAAAAAACCGATCCCCACGGCTTCCAACAAGAAGCCCGCCCCAAAACCGCCTCCATCGTCACCAACCTCGATAAGTACCAGTGGAACGATGGAGACTGGCTAGCCCAGCGCCGCAACAACAACCCCCAGAGCCAGCCAATCTCGGTTTATGAGGTCCATCTGGGCTCTTGGATGCATGGGGCGATCGACAGCCCGCCCCCCGCAAATGCCGATGGTAGTCCGGGGGCGATCGTCTCCATCGCCGAATACAAACCCGGCGCTCGCTTCTTGACCTACCGGGAAATGGCCGATCGCCTCATCCCCTACGTCAAAGGCCTGGGCTTCACCCACATCGAAGTCCTGCCCGTGGCCGAGCACCCCTTCGATGGCTCCTGGGGCTACCAGGTCACCGGCTACTACGCCGCCACCTCCCGCTTCGGCCGCCCCGAAGACCTGATGTATCTCATCGACCAATGCCACCAAAATGACATTGGCGTCATTGTGGACTGGGTGCCGGGCCACTTCCCCAAGGACGGCCACGGCCTCGCCTTCTTCGATGGCACCCACCTCTACGAACATGCCGACCCCCGCAAGGGCGAGCACAAGGAATGGGGCACCCTGGTGTTCAACTACGAGCGCAACGAAGTCCGCAACTTCCTCGTCGCCAACGCCCTATTTTGGTTCGACAAGTACCACATCGACGGCATCCGCGTCGATGCCGTCGCCTCCATGCTCTACCTCAACTACAACCGCAAAGATGGCGAGTGGGTCGCCAATGACTACGGCGGCTGCGAAAACATCGCCGCCGCAGACTTCCTGCGCCAAACCAATCACCTAATCTTCAGCTACTTCCCCGGCAGCCTCTCCATCGCCGAAGAATCCACCTCCTGGCCCATGGTCTCCTGGCCCACCTACGTCGGCGGCCTCGGCTTCAACCTCAAGTGGAACATGGGCTGGATGCATGACATGCTCGACTACTTCGCCATGGATCCCTGGTTCCGCCAGTTCCACCAGAACAACGTCACCTTCAGCATCTGGTACGCCTTCAGCGAAAACTTCATGCTGGCCCTCTCCCACGATGAAGTGGTCCATGGCAAGAGCAGCATCATCGGCAAGATGACTGGCGATGAATGGCAGAAGTTTGCCAATGTGCGGTGCTTATACACCTACATGTTCACCCATCCCGGCAAAAAGACCCTGTTCATGAGCATGGAGTTTGGCCAATGGAGTGAGTGGAATGACTGGAATGATCTAGATTGGGATCTGTTAAACCACAAGCCCCACCAGCAGCTCAAGGATTTTGTGGGCTCCCTGAACCAGATGTATAAGAGCGAGCCTGCGCTCTATACCGACGACTTTAGCGACAGCGGCTTCCAATGGATTGACTGTAGCGACAACCGCCACAGCGTGATCAGCTTCATTCGTCGAGCCAAGGATTCCGATCAGTTTTTGGTGATCGTCTGCAACTTCACGCCCCAGCCCCATGCCCACTACCGCATCGGCGTGCCGGAGCAGGGCTTCTATGAAGAGCGCTTCAACAGCGACTCCCGCGAGTATGGCGGCGGCAACATGGGCAACTTGGGGGGCAAATGGACCGAGGAATGGTCCTTCCACAACCATCCCTATTCGCTGGATTTGTGTCTGCCGCCCCTGGCGACGATTATGTTTAAGCTAGACCGGGCCAAGACCCAGGCGGCGCTGGAAGGCAGGGCGTTTTAGCGGGGGGGTGAACCGTTTAGATCGCGGGGGCAGGCATTCCACCAATCCTCGACAATCAGCGTGCATCTTCCAGGTCAGCAGCTTCAGCGGGCCTGGCAGTCTACTCCTATCAAGTTTCTATCAAGTTTTGGCTTGGTAGGGGATCTTCTCTTGTTTTGTGCGAAATAGAGGGAGACAATACTGAAGTGATGCGGTGTTAGCCGCAATATTTGATACTTCTATATGAGCTTTTCTGGTATCCCCTCTGCTTTCGATCCGTCGATGTCTGCTGGGTTCCTCAACACAGACGCCAGTCAGAGCTCGCTTCCCCTGCCCAAGCCCTATGAGGGCTCTGCTGACTCACGCATAACGCAAGTCTTGGAGCAATCTGCACAGCAGATCGAGAGCTGGAGCAAAGCTGATGGCTTCGAGCAAGATTTATTAATTGCCTTTGGTCCCAATTATGATTTAGCCAGAGCTGACCAGTATTTTTCTGCGCTAAGCACAAGGGAGCATGTCACTTTTTTAGATGACTACGAAAGCACGTTCTTTCAGCCCCTGCTTGACAGATGTGCTCTCCAGAAAGTGACATGCTCCCAAGCACAATGGGGAGTGGCGTGCTCCCTCGAATAGAGCTAGTGGATGCCGATACCTTGACGGGAGTCAATGGTGTTTATGCCCAAGCCAATGACACTATCTATCTGTCACGCTCTTTTGTTGAGACTGCGAGTGACGATGCACTGCGCCATGTTGTGACGGAAGAGCTAGGCCATGGCATTGATGCCCGAATTAATTCCCAAAGATAATTTTGTGATGGCTGCTTATACAAGGGCCAACCTAGTAGCGAATCAGAAATATACGCTGACGGTGAGAGCGGATGACGGCTATCGTCTCTGGGCACATAAGTTGAATGGTGGTGCCTTCGACATTACTGCGGGTGCGTTGAGTGGCGTATGGCAGCAAGATGCTTATGGCTACAAGACGATGGAGTTCACAGCTCCTGACTCTGGAACGTTTGATTTACACTTTCAGATGTTCGAGCAAGGTGGAAATGCTTACTTTGATTTGAGCTGGGGGGAAACTGCTCCGCAGCTTCCCTCTCTTCACCCAAACCCTACATCTTCGAACCCACTTATTGGATTTACACATCCTCTTCAAGGGGAGGGCTCGATAAGCCAAGGTAACGGAGGCTCTACTTCTCATACAGGTCGTAGTCAATATGCATATGATTATGCTGTTCCAATAGGAACTCCTGTATATTCTATGCGCCCTGGGACAGTTGTGAAGATGCGGGATATTCACCCTGATACAGGAGGAGGAATAAGTAATCAAAACCAGTTTAATTATGTTCTTATTGATCATGGTAATGGGTACCGATCAGCATATCTTCACCTTCAGCAAGGTTTTAGATCTAGGATAAATATTAGTGTAGGAAGTACAGTTCAGGCTGGTCAATTAATCGGTTATAGTGGCAACTCTGGTTGGAGTACTGGGCCTCATCTACACGTAGAAGTTCATAGGCCAACTCCAGAAGGATATTTTGGTAAAACCGTCCCATTTAGAATTGGCTAGTGAAATTTAGGTGTCCAACAGCAATAGAGCGAATGAGTCGTGGCATAGGTGAAATTAAATACTGCTCCTTGAACGACTATCTGTGAGTCAGGGTCAACGCATCACTTTAGTTCAGAGAATAATCTCGCTGTCCCCCCTGAATCTCTGTCAGACAGAGTTTCTTCTGGTGGCAGGGTCAAACCCTGCCACCTTTCGTTTGCGGCTCTTGCCGCTCAGCTTCGAGCCTTATATCCAATTCAGAGCTTCCACGATCGCCCCTCCCTTGCAACAGAATCTACACAATAGACCTTATCGGGAATAAGAGTTGTATTCTGAGTGAGTAGGTATGGAGCCGTTGCCATGAAGCTGAGCTACGAGGAGCTGCGAACTCGGCCCCGAATTCTCCAAAGCCTGACGGGCTTAAGTTTCAAGGAGTTTGAGGCTCTACTGCCGAGCTTTGAGAAAGCTTGGAGCAGCTTTGTCGAGTCTCAACTCAGCGGCCAAGAGCGAAAGCGGGGTCCGGGTGGGGGTAGAAAAGCCCGACTGGCGAAGCTAGAAGATAAGCAGCTATTTGTGCTGGTGTATTTCCGGCTCTATCCGACTCAGGAAGTGCAAGGGTACCTGTTTGGGCTCGGCCAGGCTCAAGCGAATGAATGGGTGCATCGATTAACCCGAGTCCTCAATCAAGCTCTGGGTTATGAGAAGCAATTGCCGGAGCGAGAGCCTGCCCAGTTAAAAGAAGTCCTGAGTCGTTGTCCCAGCTTGGAGTTCATGATTGATGGAACGGAGAGGCCGATGAATCGGCCCAAAGACAAGGAAGACCGAAAGACCTTCTACAGCGGCAAGAAGAAGGCTCACACGGTGAAAAATAATGTCATCAGTGAGCGGGGCGGGAAAGTCCTGTTTTTGAGTGATACCTACGAAGGAAAGAAGCACGACAAGAAGATTGCCGACGACGAAGACTACCAATTCCCTGAGGGGAGTACCTTATGGCAAGACACGGGGTTTCAGGGATACCAGCCAGTTGGAGTCACGACAACCCAGCAGCCCAAGAAGAAACCTCGAAACGGAAGCTTAACCCCAGAGGAGAAGGAAAACAATCGCCAAGTTTCGAAAGTTCGAGTTGAGGTAGAACATCAGATTGGTGGGATCAAGCGCTGCAAGATCGTCACGCATAAATTCCGGAATTGGCTAGACCATTACATTGATGATGTGCTGGAAACAGCCTGCGGGTTACATAACTTTCGACTCTCTCATCGTCGGTTCCTCAACTCTGAGCAGCCCCTAGCCGCTTAATTGAAGGAATTCGCATCAGACAAGCGTTCTGAAAGATTCTCTCACTATTTCCGATAAGGTTTATTGTGGTAGCTGTTCAGGAGTTATGATGCCTTGAACTTGTACATGAAAATCTTCGGTGATCTGTTTGAGCTGGGCGTTTTGTTCCGGTGTGATGTAATTCAGGTAAGAGGCATTAAACTGTCCGTACTGACCAAATTCTTGGTCAAGTGCTGCCTTTTGATCAAATTTAGGGTTTTTGTTGAGTGCTGTTTGAATTGCCGTCTTAACCTCTTGGGGAACTGAGTCTACGTCTGGTACAAACCATATGAAAGATAGGATCGCTGCTGGATCGACAACAACGACGCTGTTTTTATAGATCTCTTCTGTTTTTGCCTCTGCTTGAGCGGATAAAGCATCGTAGGTCTTGCTTTGCTCGTCGGTCAGGTTGATTCCTTTTAAGTCATCGAAACCAGTGCGTCCTTCAAACATGACGTTGGCTTCTTGCTCAAGGACGCGATCGCATGCTTCTAGTTGTTTAAGTTTCTCTGCGGCTTCTGCTGAAATTTCAGGTTCTGCCTGTTCTGCTTGTTCTGCTTGGGCGATCGCCATCTTCACCGCAGGCACTGAAGCAATGAGTCCTAATGTGCAAAATGCAATGGCCAAGGATTTGAGTTTCATGTCAGTTGTCTCCAAAAGGTTGTTAGGTTGAGTGGTAGAGATGCAGCTTTTATGACTTTACTTTGGTTGGATATGAGCCCGTAAGGGCAAGCGCATGGCCTGTGTTCTGCGCTCTATTAAGGATACGAAGCTCGAATGCGATCGGATTAACTTTGGTTTGAAGCAGCATTGAGCCAGGCCCATTTAAATCCACCCCCGCAGCGGCTTCGTAAGCTCTACCAGACTGACCGCAGTCTGAACCCCAATCGCCTCCTCCAGAGATCCCCCATGAAACGACGCACCACCTTGACCGCAGCCCTGGGCCTGATGAGCGCGATCGCCTGCTCCTTCAGCGCCACAATGGCAGATGCCCAATCCCTAGCGCCTCCATCCCTAGCCCAGACCATCACAGAACCGGCCATCTATATCCCCACCGAACAAGAACGAACCTGCGATCGCCTCATCCAAGAACTTGGTGAATCCTCCCCGAACAGAGCATAGGCTCCGCTTCTGAACTAAGCAGCAACACGAACAAGAACGCTGCTGCACAGCAATACATCGAACAACCAACTCAATCCCCCCTCAGAGACCATCACCATGAAACTTACGCTATTGTCAAAGACCATCAGCACTCTTGGTTTGCTCGCCGCTCTTTCCGCAGTTATTGGTCCGAGTGTTCAACAAGCTGCACAGGCTCAATCTCAACTGCTAGCTACCTCGCAGAGTGAAACAGGAGCTTCTAATACTAATCTCACCATTGCAGAAATTGTTGCTCAAAGCGGTGGTGAGTATGATGAAAACAACCAAGACTTTGATATTTTGCTCAACGCTGTGAAGCAAACCGACCTTATTGGTACTTTATCA
>JAAUQQ010000095.1 GCA_012032745.1 Synechococcales cyanobacterium RM1_1_8 | reverse complement strand
TGGGGGGCTGGTGCTGGCGCAAAAAGCGATCGAGCTGGTTGGCAAACTTGGCACTGTCGCGGTTGCTAAAGGGGGGAGGGCCGCCGCTGACGATGGGGTCGGTGCCGCTGCGCATGGATTCCAGGAGGTTGCGCATGGCGAGGCGATCGCCGATGTTGCGATCGGTATAGGCCTCACCTCGGGGCGTAAACACATGGCCGCCTTTTTCTAATACCTGGGCGGCGAGGGGAATGTCCGTGGTGATTACCAAGTCACCTGGGCCAAGCCGTTCAACGATTTTGCTGTCGGCTTCATCGAAGCGGGGCGGCACGACGATCATTTCGACATAGGCTGGCACCTGGGCGGGATGATTGGCCACGAGGGTGAGCCGACAGCCGGTGCGTTTGGCGGCGCGGAAGAGGATTTCTTTGATCGGGTTGGGGCAGGCATCGGCATCGACCCAGATTTGCATGGCGGGAGGGATGGTGTGATATTGCTCGCAGGCAGAAGCCGAGGGGGCTGGGCAGCGTGGGATGCAGCGTCTTCTGTTTCACCCAACCTGACCCATCGAAGGCCCCTTGTGAGCTACTACAATAGCGTAGCGCTCTGGCAGTGCAGTGACTTTGCGATGACTGATCTCATTCCAGCGCCACGCCCCAGACCCGCCGTCAAGCACCAAACGCCACCACCGAAACCTCATGCGCAACTGGGTTGGTAAAACACTCCAAGACGGCAAATATAGCCTCGATGCTGTCTTGGGCGAGGGCGGTTTTGGTATCACCTTTCGCGCAACGCACCACTACTTGAACCAGACCGTGGTGATCAAGACGCTCAACCAGGCCATGCAGCGCAGCGCCAATTCCGACCCGCTGCGCCAGCAATTCCAAGCTGAAGCGCGGCGGCTGGCCCTTTGCCTCCATCCCAATATTGTGCGGGTGAGCGACTTTTTCATCGAAGGCCAGTTGCCGTTCATGGTGATGGATTTTATTGATGGGCGCTCCTTGGAGGCGATCGCCCTGGCCAGCGGCGGCCCCCTGCCCGAAGCCACGGCCCTCGACTACATCCGCCAAATCAGCGAAGCCCTCGCCGTGGTCCACAGCAAGGGCCTGCTTCACCGTGACATCAAGCCCCAAAACATCATGCGGCGGCGGACCCAGGATGCCCAGGGCCATGACCAAGTGATTTTGATTGATTTTGGCATTGCGCGGGAGTTCCAAGCGGGGGAAGTTAACACCCACACGACGATGATTTCGCCGGGCTATGCCCCAGTCGAGCAATATCTGGAAGCGGCTCCGCGCACCCCGGCCACGGACATCTACGGTCTGGCGGCTACGCTCTACAGCCTGGTGACGGGGCAGGTTCCCAGGGCTTCAGTTTTGTTGCAGGCTCAACCGCTGGAGGCCCCGCGATCGCTCAACCCCGCCCTCAGCCCCACCACCAATGCGGCCATTTTGAAGGGCATGGCGATCGAGGCCCACAACCGTCCCCAATCGATTGATCAATGGCTGGCGCTGCTGCCGGGGGCCGCGACTGTTGCCCCCGCCCGCACCGCTGCGCCGCCCTCCCAGGTGGCCACCTTGGCGGTGGCACCGCGCGATGGGCTGCGCCAAGCTCCGAATCAGCCTTCTAGCCCAGACCTAGACTCGCCAGAACCAGGCTTGTTCGAGCCTGGCACCCTCCCCGCCAGCCAGGCCCCGAAACGTTGGGGTATTCCCTGGGCATTGCTGGGCTGTCTTGGGCTGTTGGGTGTGGCGGGGGGATCGGCGGTGGCGCTGTTTTCGCGGCTCCCCCGTGGCAATGTGAGCCTGGAGTCCCAGGTGGAGGTGCGGCGAGATGAGCAGGGTTCTGCGAGCAGTGCTGGGGTGAAGCTGGAATATGGCGATCGCGCGACCGAGGGCCTGGGCGATGATGGCGCGACCTCGCCAGACTCAGCCGCAGAGGGCTCCCAGGAGGACGCGAGTGCTGGGGATTTGGTGGAAGCCAGTCCCGAAGCAAGTCCAGCCGCCAGCCGCCCAGCCCTGAGCGTAACAGAGCTGCCC
This sequence comes from Synechococcales cyanobacterium RM1_1_8, assembly GCA_012032745.1. Classification (GTDB taxonomy): domain Bacteria; phylum Cyanobacteriota; class Cyanobacteriia; order PCC-9006; family JAAUQQ01; genus JAAUQQ01. The sequence continues at coordinate 11,862 of JAAUQQ010000095.1, read as the reverse complement.
CATTTCCCGGTGGGCAGCCGCGAAGCGGAGATCGAGCAGCGCCTGGGCCAGCCCAATGTGTCGCGCATTGGCTTTTGGCCCAACACCGAAGCCAATTTGTATGAAGTGATTCCGGATCAGGTGGGCCTGGGCTATATCTACGATCGCGACAGTCGCAAGCTGCGCCAAACCGAAGCCACCCTGGATGCAGCCCTGCCGCTGTCGGTGATGGAGCAGATGTTGGATGGGTTGCTGGGCGAACCGGCCACGAGTTTGATGCAGGTGAAGTTGGAGCAGGTGCGATCGGGGCAGTTGAAGCGGTATGGCTTTGCCCAGGGCGGTGTGGAGGGGACGATGGAATTTACGGACAAGGGGCGGGTTTATATTGCAATCTGGGATGCGGATTTGCATTGAGCGGGCTGAGAGGATGTTTGAGAATAGCTTTGGCTGTAGCCGATGGTGCCCATAGTCCGTACTTTTGTTTAAAAAAACAGGCACAGTCTAGCCTGTCAGGTATGGAATCACTGGCTTTTGCGAATTCTCAAACATCCTCTGAAGCTAAATCGGGCTGGAATATGGGCCGGACTAGACCTGTATCCCGAATGGCTGCATGGAGGACGGTTCCATATAGACCCACATAAACAGTTGTACGGGCAGGGACTGCGCAGCCACATCCAAGCTTTGCCATCGCTTCGCCATAGCTTCACCAAAGCGCTGCGTAATCTCCGAACTCAGCCCTGTATTCCTCCCCCATGGGGCTCCAACCCCCTTGCCACCGCGACCCTACAGAGGCCCAGACATGAAAAGATTCTTTGCAATGGGAAGGCTCAGTCAATGAATATTTTTGACAGTGCCCTGCGGTTGTTGAGCGATCGCCCAGCCTTCATCGCAGAAATCCAAGACCGCAAGCAGCTCAACCAAAAAATTGCTTCCCTGCTGCTCTCCAGCTTCATTTTCTTCGCCCTCTACGGCCTGATCATCGGCTCATTCCACAGTTGGCTCCAGGCCATTTCCTCGGCCATCAAGCTACCGGCGCTGTACCTGCTGACGCTGATGATCTGTATGCCAACGCTCTACATTTTCAATGGCCTGTTTGGTTCAAAACGCAGCCTGGCCCAACATTTCACCTTCCTGCTCTCCGCCGCCGCCATCATTGCCCTCCTGCTCTGCGGCTTTGCGCCGATCACCTTCTTTTTCCTTACCACGGTTACCGCTGCGGACTATAGCTTTTTCCTGCTGCTGAACGTGGCGATTTTGGCCCTGACCGGCCTCTTTGGCGTGCTGTTTCTCTACCGGGTGATGAAGCCAGGGGAGGAAGAGACCGCCGACCCCTCCATTCTCAAGCTGCGGAAGACCATTCTCCGGGGCTGGCTGTTGCTCTATGGCTTTGTCGGCAGCCAATTGGGCTGGACCCTGCGCCCATTTTTTGGCTCCACGGGCACGTTTGAGCTGTTCCGCCCCCGCGATGGCAACTTTTTGACGGGGGTGGGGATGGCGATCGCCCGCCTGTTTGGGGGCTAGGCCATGGCATCCTTCTCGACGGCACCCCCATCGATGGAACCCTCATCGCTGGAACTGCTGCGCCTGCCCTGGGCTGAAATCGAGCGCCTCTGTGGCCTGGAGGTCAATGACCTCTGGGTCGGCAGCCTCTGGGCCGGGGCCTATCGCTGGGGAGCCTGGCGGCGATCGCCCGCGCAGTTGTTGCTGATCGAACTCTTGGTGGTGGTGCTCACCGGCATCCTGGCCTTGCCCCTGGGGCTCTGGGTGTTGCGCCACCTCGGCCTGGCTGGGGCAGCCGGGGATGGAGCAATGCCCTTGGGGCTGTCCCTGGCGATCGCCATGGGTCTGGTGAACCTGCTGCGCTACCGCTGCCTGGTCCAGAACCGTCGGCGCTGGCGATCGCTGTTGCTGATCCTCGAAGAGGTCGATCGCTTCCACGAAGCTCTCCAAGCCTGGGAGCTGTTGGGGCAGCTCCAGCATTTGCCCGATCTCTTGCCCGATCTCCTGCCCGATCTCCCGCCCGCCGATCGAGGCAATGTTGCCACCGATGGGGCTGCTTTGCCTGAAGACGGTCTGCCTCAATACGGTGCTCTGAGGACCAGCCCAGCGGGCCTAGAAGCCCTGGCCATCACCCGAGATACGCTCGTGACCGGTCTGCTGGCGGATCGAGCCCTGCGCGATCGCCACCGACAGTCGCGATCGCGCTACGGAGATCTAGTGGACCATTTAGATCAAAACCTCGCGACCCTGAACGCCTTGGAGGTGAGCCAGCGGGCAGCGGAGCGAGCGGAGCTGTTGCAGGATGCCCTGGAGATTGGGCTGGCGGTGCGGCAGAATATTCTGTCAGGGCCATCAGTTCCTCTGGCAACTGGGCGAAGCCAGCAGGGTGGGGGTCTTCTATGACTTCTCTAGCGATGATTTCCCTAGCGATGACTTCTCCAGCGGATATTCTGCCGGATCCCCTGTGGACCATTCCCACATGGACCCCGCATAATTCTTCGCGTCATAGCCCATATCCACCAGCACCACGGCCAGCCAGCCGGAGCGGATGCCCCCGGTGCAGTAGGCCACGATGGCTTGGCCTGGGGTAATGCCCAGGGCGGCGAGGCGATCGCGTCTCTCACCCTCCGGCAACAAATATCCCCGCTCATCCAGTAGCTGGGAAAAATGCAGATTCACCGCCCCCGGCAAATGCCCACCCCGCGATTCTCCATAGGGAGTTGCACCCGCAAATTCTCGCGGCTCTCGTGTGTCAATTAACACTAGCTTAGGGCTCGGGGTTGCTGTGGTTTCCTGTAATGCTTCCCGTAAATCCCCCTGGCTGATCTGCCAAGTCTTCTGGGGTTGGGGAACAAAGCTGCCAGGCATCGGAGCCCTCGTCAGCGCTTTACCCGCTGCCAGACCGGCGGCCTGCAACGCGCCATAGCCGCCATCGACCAACACCGCCTGCCGATGCCCCAGGGAGCGCAGCATCCAGACAATGCGTCCTTCTTCACCCCAGCCCTGACTGGGATTGCCAAAGACAATGACGGGGCGATCGCCCACAATGCCCACGGCCTGGAGTTGCTTGCCCAGCGCCGCTTGGTCTTGGAGCAGATTGCCTCGGTGGGGAAGCTGGGGCTCGGAGAACTGCTGCCAGGTGACGGCGATCGCGCCATCCAGGCTGTTGGAACCCAGGGGATTATTGAGCAGGCCTGGACCTCGGGCATCGAGCAGGGTTGCGCCTTGGCCGAGGAGCGATCGCGCCTCCGAGGCATCGATCACCCACTGTTCTGCGAAGTTGATGGTCGCGGGCGGCGCTGTGTCCGCTGGGGTTTCCAGGCTGGAACTCGCGCGAGGGGAATCCTGGGTCAGTCCTGGTCCCCTGCCACAGCCCGCGAGCAGAGGCAGCAGCACCCCCACCGTGAGCCAGAGCCTGCGGTTTTTTAGAGCGCCGCGTTTTTCTGGCTGGGCGCTGGGGGGGAATGGGGGCATGGGAGGCGTCAGCCGCGACGGCATTGTGGTTAACTCCATAAAATATTAAAGCGACTTCATTCCCATTCTTCTTCTCTCCCCAGCCATGGCCCAGCGACCGACCCCCCCGCCCACCGTGCCAAAACCCATTGTTGAAGTGGCGATCGCCCTGCTCTACCAGGACAATCAGTTTTTGCTACAACTGCGCGATGATAACCCGGCGATCGTCTACCCCGGCCATTGGGCCTTTTGCGGGGGCCATCTGGAGCCGGGGGAATCCGCCGATGTGGCGGTGCGGCGGGAATTGATGGAAGAAATTGCCCATGTGCCGGAGGGGCTGATGCTGTTTGAGCGCAGCCTCACCGAAGGGCCAGAGAAAACGATCATTCGCAATTTTTACCATGGGCCCCTGGCCGTGCCGCTGTCGAGCCTGGCGGTGAATGAGGGCCAGGAGCTTGGCCTGGCCAGTGTGGCAGAGATTCAGCGGGGCGATCGCTTCTCCCAAGTGCTCCAGCAAACCCGCCCCATCGGCCCGCCCCACCAGGCTATGCTGCTCAAATTCATTGGGATGCAGGCCAATGTTTCAAGCGATTCCTGAGAAGACAATACCCCAGCGGGCCTGCAACCTTTGAGCCAGTACATCGGGAATTTGGACGGTGATCTGCATGGCAATCTTGGGCGAAGTCGGTACTTTGAAGTCGCTACTCCATTGTGAACCATCTGCCTTGTGGCTTTCTTTGATCTTCTCATCTGCGGGCCCCATGAACAATGGACCAGCCCCGGCTTGCGAGGACTTAACATCATCTCGAATAATTTTTTTGTACTATTAGGGAACCCTCTCTGCTGGCGATCGCCCATGGCTCCCCTCGACAATCCCCCGAACCCTGCTGGGCTGGCCACGGCTGAGCTGGCGATCGCCGACTCCCCCAGCCCCAGCCGCACCAGCCTGAGCCACACCAGCCACATCGTCGGCACGGTCAAAGGCCCCGGCGAAGACGGCAATCAATATGTCTTCATCACCGCCGACAAGCGCCAGGTCAAATTCGGCGAATACGTCTACTACAGCCTGACCCAAAGCTTTAGCCCCGGCAGGCCGATCGAAAAGCGCAACATCCTCGGCAAAATCTCCGGCCTCACCCTGATCGAACACCTACCCGATCGCCTCTTCGCCGACACCGAAACCAGCCCGGAGCTGATCGCCGCCCTGGTCGGCTTTACCCATGCCAACCCGGAAATCTACGAAGTCACCGTCGATGTGGTGGGCTACTTCGATCCCAATCTTGGCTTCTTGAACCTGCGTAAGGCACCAGACCCCGGAGCCAAGGTTTACATCGCTGAAGATGCCATGCTCCAGCGTATCCTCAACAAAAAACAGTGGGGCGAAATCGGCTCGGCCCAGATTGGCTCACTGCTGCTGCGGGAGCAAGATGCAGTCCAGGTGACCCTGGATGTGAAGGAGCTGGTCAGCACCCACATGGCGATCCTGGCGGGCACGGGCTCGGGCAAGAGCTACACCGCTGGAGTGCTGATCGAAGAATTGCTCGCGCCCTACAACCGCGCGGCAGTGCTGATTTTTGACCCCCACGGTGAGTACAAAACCCTAGAAGATCTGCGCGGTCACCCCGCGTTCCAGGGCGATGATGGCTATGCACCTAAAGTCCAAATCCTCACCCCCGATGACATTCGCATTCGCATTTCTTCCCTGGACTACTATGACATTTTGACGCTGTTGCCCATGACCAGCGATCGCCAACAGGCCATCCTCAGTAAGGCCTTCGCCATCCTCAAAAAGCACAAGCGCGGTGGCGGCGACTACCGCTGGGATGTGCAGGATCTGATCGCGGCGGTCTACCAGGCCGATACTTCGGTCGATGAAGAGGGCAATGAGAAAAAGGGCTCCTCCGCCGAAGCCCTGGAATGGAAGCTGGGGCAGATGGAGCGATCGCCCTACTTCCACGCCATGGAACACCTCACCCCGCCGGGGCTGCTCCAGCCGGGCCAGGTGACGGTCTTGCAAATGAGCGAAATCAGCCAGGAAGAACAGCAGGTGATCTGTGCCGCCATCCTGCGCCAGACCTACCATGCCCGGCTCAACACCCAAAAGGAAAACATCGGCCCCGAAGATGAAAACTACCTGCCCTACCCAGTGTTCGTCCTGCTCGAAGAGGCCCACCGCTTCGCCCCAGCCCACGAGCCCGCCCGCTGCAAGCAGGTGTTGCGAACGATCCTGGGCGAGGGCCGCAAGTTCGGCATGGGCATGGGCCTAATCACCCAGCGCCCCGGCAAGATCGATTCCGATGTCTTGTCCCAATGCATGAGCCAGTTCCTGATGCGCATCGTCAACCCGGTGGATCAGGAGAGCCTCAAACATGGCGTCGAGGCAGCGGGGCGGGATTTGCTCCAGGAGCTACCGTCTCTGACCAAGGGCCAGGTGATTGTTTCCGGGGCCTGCATCAACACGCCGGTGCTCTGCCAGGTGCGCCAGCGCCTGACCACCCACGGCGGCACGACGCTGAATGCGCCGGAGCTGTGGATGAGCCATTTTTCGGCCCACCGGCAGGCGGCGCGGGCGGTGAAGGCAGCGCCACTCGCCGGGCGCAAGCAGGCGCGGACCCATCGGGGGGTGAGCATTGAGTAGGGGCTGGCCCCCACAGACTGAGTTGGGGCCAAGCGGCTGAGCTTATTCAGCGAGCTGGGCCTTGGCGCGGGCGATCGCCGCCCGCACCTGCTCAAACCCCGTGCCGCCATAGCTATTGCGCCGCGCCACCACCTGCTGGGGCGTAATCGCTTCATAGATATCCGATTCAAACTTTGGATGCAGGGACTGCCACTCATCCAAGCTCAAATCCTTTAGCAGCTTGTTTTGGGCCAGACTGGTGCGCACCACCTTGCCCACCAAATTGTAGGCTTCCCGAAAGGGGACGCCCTTGCTGGCCAGATAATCCGCCACATCCGTCGCATTGGAAAAGTCCGAAGCCACCGCCTCCGCCAGGCGCTGAGGCTGGAACTCAATGCCTTCGCTTAGCAAAATCGTCATTGCCTCCAGACAGCCGGATACCGTCTGCACTGTGTCGAACAGGCCCTCTTTGTCTTCTTGGAGATCCTTGTTGTAGGCCAGGGGCAGGCCCTTGAGGATCACCAGCATGGCCTGGAGATGGCCGAACACGCGCCCGGTCTTGCCCCGCACCAGCTCGGGAACGTCGGGGTTTTTCTTTTGGGGCATGATGCTGGAGCCCGTGGAACAGTTGTCCTTGAGGCGGATGAAGCGAAACTCCTCCGAGGCCCAAAGAATCATTTCCTCGGACAGGCGGCTGAGGTGGACCATGATCAGGCTACCGGCAGCGAGGAATTCCACCGCGAAGTCGCGATCGCTCACCGCATCCAAGCTATTGCCATAGATCCGCTCAAAGCCCAACAGCGCCGCGCTGAACTGCCGGTCAATCGGGAACGTCGTCCCCGCCAAGGCCCCGCCCCCAGGGGGCTGCAATTGATTCGCTTGAGGCTATCCCCCAGGCGCTCGTGGTCCCGTTCCGCCATGGCCACATAGGCCAGCAAATGGTGGGCCAGGCTCACTGGCTGGGCCCGCTGGAGGTGGGTATAGCCCGGAATCAAGGTCTCGACATGGTGCTCAGCCAGCTCGATCAACACGGCCTGGAAGCCACGTAGCTGCTGGCGAATCTGGCCGACCCGATCGCGCAAATAGAGGCGGATATCCGTGCCCACCTGGTCGTTGCGGGAGCGGGCCGTGTGGAGCTTCTTGCCCGTATCGCCCAACAGCTCCGTCAGGCGGTGCTCGACGGCGAAATGGACGTCTTCATCGGCCACAGTGGGCTGGAGCTGGCCCGCGCGGTATTCCTGGCGCACTTGCTCTAGGCCCTGAACCAGTTGCTCCGCCTCGGCTTTGGTAATGATGCCGCTGTGGGCCAGCATTTGGGCATGGGCCTGGGAGCCGGTGATGTCGTATTCGATCAGGGCAATGTCGAAGCCGATGCTGGCATTGAAGCGGGCGATCGCCGGGTGCAGGGCCGATTCAAATCGCTGGCTCCAAGCTTGAGTGAGAGGTGCCTGGGAAGGGGGCCCAGACTCAGGGCTGGGGGAAGCAGCGGAAGGATTGGGTTGGGGCATTAACCGTAGGACGTTAAACCCTTAAAAACATAGCCGATCACAAAGCCAATCAACATCGCCCAAAACTGACCGGAATCGACGAAGCCACGAAAGGCAGTGGTGATGTCTCCCAGGATATCCTGGTCGAACTGCTGGGCGAGAACCAGCCCCTGGGTGGCTGAATGGCCGTGGGCCAGAGGGCTGCTGTGGACCAGATGGCTGCTGTGGACCAGATGGCTGCCATGGACCCAATAGCTGTGGGTTAAGTTCACAGCCTCGCCCAAGCTGCCCAACACCAGGCCACCCTGGTCCCAAGCCATCAGCGAAGGAATAAAAGTCTCAATCATCCTGGTCAGTCTCCCGCTAGCACGTCTGAGATTCGGTAAGGTGCAGCGATTGTACTACGGGTCTTGAAAATTCCAACGCTGGCGAACGGAAAAGCAAGGCGAGGGAGCAGTCTGGGGGCTGCTCCCTCGTCATCCCCGGTGGCGGCACTAGTGGAGCAAATTGACCTTGAGGGCCACCAGGGTCATGTCATCATCGTTGCGCTTGCTGGAGCCAATGAACTGCTGCACCCGGTCGAACAGCGTATCGAGAATGCGCTGGGGATCGTCATAGCGGCGACAGGCCCACTGCACCGACTTGAGCAGATTGTCCTCATCAAACCGCTCCCCCGTGGGCGAAGCGGCATCGGTAAAGCCATCGGTGTAATAAATCACCACGTCCCCCGGCTCCAGCTTGACCTGGCCGCCATCGTAGTGGCTGTCATGCTCCAGGCCCACCAGCATCCCCAGGGTGTCGAGGCGGTGGAGGGATTGACTGGCAAAGCGCCAGAGCAGGGGCGGGTTGTGGGCAGCGTTGCTGTAGCGCAGCAGGCGCGTCTGGGGATCATATTCTGAATAGAACAGCGTCACGAAGCGGTTGGAGTTCTCCAAGTCTGCGTACATCACCCGGTTGAGGTGTTGCAAAATCCGCGCTGGGGGATGGCCATTCAGCACCTCAGCCCGCAACATGCCCCGCAGCATGGTCATGATCAAGCCCGCAGGCACCCCCTTGCCCATGACATCGCCAATGGCGATGCCCCAGGGGTTTTGGGCATTGGCCGAGGGTTTGCTGTCGTACTGGTCGATGCGGGCATCATCGCGGATGGGGATGAAGTCGTAGTAGTCGCCGCCCACCCGGCTGGCGGTTTGGCAGCGGGCTGCCAGGGTGAGGCCATCGACTTTGGGGCAGCTGCGGGGCAGGAGCTGGCGTTGGATTTCAGCACCGATTTCTAGTTCGCGATCGAGGCGCTGTTTTTGCCGCAGTTCGTTTTCGAGTTCATCTTGTTCCAGGGCAACGGCGGTTTGATCTGCGACGAAGCGCACCAGTTTTTGGCGGCTCTCGCTCCACTGGTAGGTGGGGTTGTAGCTGAAGACATAGAGGCGGCCCCGTTCGAGCGATCGCTGCAAAATCGAAGCCCCAAATAACTGCACCCCCGGCCCAAAGGCATGGGTCACCCAGCCATCGAGCCGATCGGCCCAGTCTTCATTGAGGCTGAGGCCCGGAACCGGAACATTGGCTCGGGAAAATTCTTCGACGGCCAGTTCCAGGGCCTGGCGCAGGGGAGCAGAGCGCTGCTCTTGGTTGCAGTGGAAGCGTTCTAGGCGCAGGCCGCCATCGGGCTGCCGCACCATCAGCGCCCCACCATCGGCCTTGGTCACCCGGCTGGCCACCATGGGAATCAGCTCCAGGAACTGGCTCAAGTTCGTAAAGCTGCGCAAGGCGAAACCGAGGGAGCCCAGCAGATCCTGGGTGTTGTTCTGTTCGCGATTGAGCCGAGCGACTAGCTCCTTGAGGGCCACGACGGGCGTTGCTAAATCGTCCACTGCGATCGACGGAGAAGTTTGAAATTGAGATGTCGATTTAGGGATCGGCATTGTGACCATACAGCGTGACCATGCAGCGTGACCATACAACTGGAAGCCCCGAGGAAAAGCAGCAGGGTGGAGGGCGGGACAGCAGCCCGACCCAGTCTTTCAAAGCCTGGGCGACACCCCCAAATCTAGAGTTGTGACTAGATTCGTTCGATGCCCCGTCATTTATGCCCCATAGTGATAGCGCGAATTTGTCCGATTGCCAACTGGTTAGACAAGGGTTAGACAATGATTAGACTATCGGGGCTTCGTTTCTGCTCGCTCCCCGCGCGTTTCCCTAGTTGCTGAGCAGGGCTTCGACAAACTCGTAGCTCGAAAAAGGCCGCAGGTCGCCGATGCCTTCGCCAGCGCCAATGAAGCGAATGGGCAGGCCCAGTTGGCGCACGACCGCCAGGGCAACGCCGCCCCGCGCGGTGCCATCCAGCTTGGTCAGCACCACGCCGCTGAGGTTGGCTGCCTGGGCGAAGACCTCAGCCTGGCGCAGGCCGTTCTGGCCGAGGGTGGCATCCAGCACCAGCAGGGATTCGACCTTGGCTTCGGGGGCTTTTTTGTCGATGATGCGGCGCACCTTGGCCAGTTCGGCCATCAGGTTCTTTTTGTTTTGGAGGCGACCGGCGGTGTCCACCAGCAGGAGTTCGATGTCGCGGCGGCGGGCGGCTTCTACGGCATCGAAGACGACAGCGGCGGGGTCGGTGTTTTGGCCGGGGTTGGCGATCACTTCGGTGCCGCTGCGATCGCCCCAAACCTTAACCTGCTCGACCGCCGCTGCCCGGAACGTATCCGCCGCTGCGATCAGACATTTATAGTCGGACTTGGTGGCCAGGTGGGCCAGCTTGCCGATGGTGGTGGTTTTGCCTGCGCCATTGACCCCCGTCAGCAGCCAAATGTTCAGCACACCTTTCTCCGGCGCGAGCACCGGCGGATCGGTCTCACCCAGGGGGGAGTCGAGCAGCTCCCGCAGGAGGCGCTTGAGGTAGGCGATCGCTGCTTCCGGGGGTAGGGCTTCTTGCTTCAGTTTCGCCTGGAGGGCCTCGATGATATAGTCCGTGGCGCTGACCCCGACATCGGCCTGGAGCAGCAGAGACTCAATTTCCAACACCGCATCGTCGTTCAGCGGCCCCTGGCCAACGATGGACTTGAGCTGGTTGATCAGATTGCGGCGGGTTTTGTCCAGGCCTTGGCGCAGGCGCTTGAGCCAGGTGATTTCTTCGAGGGAAATGTCGTCGGGGCGACGACCCTGGGCGGCGAGGACTTCGGAGGACCAAATAAAATCTGCATCGAAGACAATGCGGGGGCCATCGTCCCAATCGCTGGCGCGGTTTTCCGGCGAGGCTTCGGGCAGGATCTCGGGTTCCGGCTCTTCGATCGCCGTGGCCTGGAGCCGTTCTAGGCGGGCCTGGCGTTCGGCCTCGGCGCGGGCAAGGAAGGGTAGGGCGGCAGGTTCGGGGGCGGGTTCGGGGGCGGCTTCGGTCTCGGGCTCCCCAGGGGATGCAGATTCGATCGCGGGTTCGATTTCTGGTTCTGGCTGCTGACGGATCGCAGCGGGGGCGTCGGGAGAGGGCGCGATCGCCGGGGCCGCTGGTTCTGGGGTGGCCAGTTCTGGGGCAGCCAGTTCTGGGGCAGCCAGTTCTGGGACTGTGATTTCCGGGGCTGGGGGGTCTGGCGCGATCGCCACAGCATCGGTTTCAACCTCAGCCTCCACAGCCTCCACAGCCTCCACAGCCTCAGCCGCCTCAGCCTCCGGAGCCGTTTCCTGGGCTGACTGCTGGGCCTTGATGTTCTGGAAAGCAGCCTTGGCCCATTCCAAATAATCCTCATTTTCGCCCTCGCCGCCGCCATCCGCTGCCGGATCCGCCGCCGCTGGCTCGGCCTCTGCATCACCACCGCTGGTCAGCTCTGGCGAGGCTGGAGCTTGGCTTGTCTCCGCCTCCCCAGGCTTGGCTTGCGCATCATCGGCTTTGTACTTGCGACGAAACCAGTCGAAAACCATGGCTTAAAACGGAGGGGAATGGGGTGGGGCAGGACAGAGGGGAGGGGAGGAGTCGCCGACGGTGGAAAAACAGCCTGGCGATCTCGCTCGTCGGAATTTGGCGGCTTTCTGGCGGCTTTCTGGTGGGCCACAGCGTTACCAGCAGGCGTTTTAGCTATATCGCGGGAAGCCCCGCGCCATAATCTTTGATTTGGCGTCGGGATGAAAGTAGGCGAGTCGAAGTCTGCTGCCTGAACGATGTTTGGAAAACGAGTGAAGACAGCGAGGCTGAGACGAGCAAATGGTATGCTTGAACCAGCATAAATGATTTTCATGGTGCCAACCTGACTTCCTGACACAAACGTACAGACTTGCTTTGCAAGCTGGTGAACAGTGCAGACGAAGTAAAACGGGAAATCAAAAGCAATCTGGGGTTGGTCA
>JAAUQQ010000094.1 GCA_012032745.1 Synechococcales cyanobacterium RM1_1_8 | reverse complement strand
GGGGAGGGCAGGGCAGGCAATGATGCCGAGTTGGACTTGGCCTTGGTCGATGAGGGCGAGGGCGATCGCATATTGGTCGCCCGCACAAATCCCTTGGTGCCGTCGATGGGATCGAGGGTCCAGAAGCGTAGTCCTAGGCTGCCTCGGCCTCGGCCTATCCAATCTAAAATTGCTGCGGGGCTGGCCTCTGCGGGGCCTCCGGGCACAAATCGCCCTACCAGTTCGCTTACCTGGGCCAATAACTCGCCCTGGCTGGCCAGGAGGGCCGCATCCTCTTCGCCCACAATGGGATCGGCGGGGAAGGCTTGGGCGAGGGCGCGACAGATTAGGGCCTGGGAACCGTAGTCCGCCAGGGTCACGGGGCTGGCATCTGGCTTGGCAATGGCCTGGATGAGCTGTTCCCGCCGCACGGTTTCGCAGAGCTGAGCAGCGGCGATCGCGGCCCCCAGGGCAATGCGCTGTTCAGTTAGATATTTGTTGCAAGGGGCTGGTTCGTTATCAGGGGCTGGGCCATGGGCTGGATCGGGCAATCTCGACATGGGCAGGATGGCGTAGGGGGAAGCGCTCAAATGCTAGCTTGAAGGCAGCGCGTTAGTTCTCTTGCTCCTTTCCGATTTCCCTACTGACTCTCTATCTCCATTGCCATCCCCATGTACGTTGAATATCTGAAGTTTCGCGTTGAGCCCCAGTTGCGGGAGCAATTTGTCGAGCGCGATCGCGAAATCTGGACCGCTGCCCTGGCCGCTGTACCCGCCTTTGAGCACAAGGAACTCTGGCTCAATCCCGAAGATCCCAGCGAGCTGGTGACGATTGTTTATTGGCGCGATCGCGACCAGTGGAAAGCCATCCCCCAGGCGAGCCTCGCTGCCACCGAAGCCCGCTTCCAGGCCGCCATGGGCGAAGGCAGCTATGAGCTAGTCGAAGCCCGCGAATATCGACTCCTGCTGGATGGCCCTAGGGAGTCGGAGGCTGGACTGGGAGCTGGGTCGGACGCTGGGCCGGAAGCTTGACATAGCCCCACTTTGCCCCAGCCTTGACCGGGGCGATGCCTTCCGCAAAGTCGCTGGCGAGGTCGAACTGGGGGGCGATTGCCAGCTCCCCCGTGGGGGCCACATAGCCCGCCCGGCGGCCCACCCGAACCATGGCCAGGCCCTCGGAAAAACCGCCGACAAAATCGTCGAACTGGGGGGCGATCGCCAGCTCTCCCGCACGGTTGATATAGCCATATTTGCCATCGACAAAGACCGCCGCATAGCCCTCAGAGAAATCCTGGGCCCGTCCAAACTGGGGCTCGATTACGACCTGGCCCGTTTGATCGATATAGCCCCATTTGTCATTGAGACTGACGGCGGCGAGGCCCTCTTGGAAGTCGTTGCTGTCCTCGAACTGGGGGGCGATCGCCAAGCTGCCATCGGGCCGCACATAGCCCAATTTGCCCGCCACCAACACCGCTGCTAAACCATCGACAAATTCCCAGGCTCCATCAAACTGAGGCTTGATGACGATTTTGCCCTGGCGATTGATGTAGCCCCACTTGCCATCCTGCTGAATTGCCGCCATGCCTTCGGAGAAGGCCCGTGCCTGGTCGAGCTGGGGCGGAAACAACATCTTGCCGGTCTTCTCGAAGTAGCCCCACCGGCCCCCCACTTCGATCGTCGCCACTCCCTCGGAAAAGGCAGGGCTGATGTAGCCCACCTTGGCATTGATCTTCATCACCACCTTGCCATCGCGGTTGATATAGCTGCGCTGGCCGCCCAGTTTGGTCAGGGCCATGCCTTCGGAAAAGCCCCAGGTTTCGTCAAATTGGGGCGCGATGGCGATTTCGCCCTGGCGGTTGATGTAGCCCCAGCGGGAGCCCATGCGCACTGGGGCGAGCCCTTCGGCGAAGGGGGAAGCATGGTCGAAGCGGGGGGCGATCGCCCAGGTCAGCTCCCCCACAGGCTGATAGGCTTCGGGGGCTGCGGCAGCACCGGGGACGCCTGGAACGCCTGGAACGCCGGGGAAAGGTGGCTGGGTCTGGGGAATCTGGGCCAGCACCGGGGCAGTCAGTCCCAAGCTGGCGATGAAACCCAGCGCTAGGCTCAAGGCTAAAGGCTCGAAGCGATGGGGCTCGAAGCGATGGGGCTCGAAGCGACGGGAATGGTCGCGATGGGGATAGAAGTGGAGGGAAAAAGACATCACACCCAGTTGCACAGAGCAAGTTGAACACAGTTAAAGAGGGGCGATCGCGATCGATCACGCCCCATCCTACAGACCCAGAAGCCCTTTTGCGGTTCCCCTCCGTTCCTGGGCTGTCCCTGGGCTGTCCCTGGGCTGTCCCTTCTTAGCCGCTGCTTGGCCAACCATGTTCACGCCATGGCAAGATCGAGCCTATTCCCGGCCCTGCTCCAGCCACGCCAGCCCCCAGGAGGCCCCAGCCCATGGCTCAAACCGCTCTATCCCAGGCCTATCAACAAAAACAGTCCCTCTTCGATCGCTGGGCGGCCTTCTACGATTGGAGCTTTCCCTCGGTGTTCTACCAGGCTGTCCATCGCCGCTTGCTAGAATCAATTGAGTTGCCAGAGCAACCCAATGTTCTGGACCTGGGCTGCGGCACGGGCAAACTCTTCCAGCGCCTGCTGCCCCTGGCTCCCGACTTGACTGGCCTGGGCCTGGATCTCTCCCCCGAAATGGTGGCCCAGGCCCGCCGTGCCAATTCCTGCCCCGCCCAGGTGCAATACCAAGTGGGCAATGCCACGGCGATTCCCGCGCCAGATCACTGCTTCGATCTTGTTTTCAACAGCATTAGCTTCCTGCACTATCCCCAGCCCGCAGCGGTGCTCGCAGAGATCCAGCGGGTGCTGAAGCCGGGCGGTTGCTACCACCTGGCCGACTTTGCCCCCCGCTGGGCTGAGCAGCCCCAGGTGCTTGCCCAGTCCGTCAGCCCGATTCAGTTCCATAGCCCCGCCGTGCGGGAGCGGCTGGGCCAGTCGGCAGGACGACTGGCACTGTTGGGTCACCAGTGGCTGCTGGGGCCAGTTTTGCTGACGAGCTGGAGCAGGGCCGAATTGTCAGCTAAATCAGCTAACGATCCCGATCTGTTTAGGTAAGGGGCATAAGCCAGTCTAAGAATTGACTGTAAACCCCTGGTAATTACGGGGAGAGCTGGGCCACATTGGAGAGAGCGATCGCCAGAGACCCCCCATGCCCAGACCCCCCATGCCGAAACTCTTCATGGCCAGCAGCTTGATCACCGCCCTGCTGCTGCTCGGCCTTTCCGGATTTGCCGCCCTCGAATTTAACAGGGCCAACCAAAGCTGCGATGGCGAGCCTTGCCCGGAAGCCTCCCTGGTCCGCCCCGTTGTTAGTGGTGACCCCGCAACGCCGTAGCATCCAGATGAGCAACCCTATTTTTGCATTTCAGCTCCCCCGCCCTGGTAGATGAAGATTGGAAATGAAGAAATGTAATGCGAGAATAGGGCAACGATAGCGGAGCCACCAGCGTGAATGCAGCGGAGCAGGCCACGAGCCTAGAACTCACGACCAAGATTGCTTCGGTGGTCACGCTGTTCAAAGCACAGTTCCCCATGGTGCGGGTGGATCTCAAGCCCTGGTCCAATGACCGAGAGACGCGATCGCAGCTCGATCCCGACTCCATCGACATCGGCTTTCACCTGCCCGGCTGGAACCCCAAGTATGAATGCCGCAGTATGTTGGTGCAGATGCGCTTTTTTACCGGTGGCAATTTTACCGATGGCAATCTTACCGACGGCAACAGCCCGCGTTTAATTGGCCTGGAAGTCTTGGGCTTTAGCTACAACGGTGAGCAGTGGCGGCTCTCGACGGTGGGGGACTGGCCGGTGGTGGGGGAAAAGCGCCCCGCAGAGGAAAAGCTAGATTTGCTCAAAACCTTCTGCCGCCAGGTATACGAGTTATTCAACAGCCCCCCACGTTAGCAGCTCCAACCGTTAGATATCGCCCCAAACCGCTCTTGATCCTTCAAAATGGGATCTCACGTCAAGGTTAGGGACAAAACGCACATGATGGCCCAGTGGCGTAGCCGAATGGCTTCCATCCCCAAGATCCCACCGGAGGATTCGATTCTGCTGCGGGTCTTGGTCCAAAGCCTGGTGATCATTGGCATCATCGCCACGGACATTGCCGCCGCCGATGTCACCGATCGCCTCAACCTGATTCCCTGGGCGGTCCCCTCCAGCATCGCCGGAGCCACCATCAGCTACCTGCGCCGCCGCAAGCGCAACATCGGCATCAAATTTGCCATTGCCATTGGCATGTTGATTGCCCTGGGCTATTTTTTCGTCAATCTGCTGAGTCGCAGCAATGACACCCGCCTGGTCTTGGTCGAATTGCTGATCCAGCTCCAGGTGCTCCACAGTCTGGACCTGCCCCGGCGCAAGGATCTGGGCTATTCGATGGTAATTGGCCTGATCTTGATTAGCGTCTCGGCGACGCTGAGCCAGACCCTGGTGTTTGGGCCGTTTTTGCTGCTGTTTTTGGCGATCGCCCTCCCCGTCCTCATCCTCGACTACCGCTCCCGCATTGGCCTGCGCCCCGAGCCGGGCCAGGGCGGATTCAAGGCGCTGAAACTCTCGCCAGACCTCTCCCCCAAGCGCCTGTTCGTGGTGCTGCTCACCGTCATGGCCCTGGGCCTGGGGGCGTTTGCCCTGTTGCCGCGCCTGCCGGGCTACCAACTGCGCAGCTTCCCGGTCTCAGCCCCAATTGATGTCCAGGGCCGGTTCGACAACCGCCAGGTGATCAACCCTGGCTACATCACCAATCCCAATGCAGAAGGGGGCCAAGGGGGGGGGGAGGTGGATCCCAATGCCGTGGGCCGAGGCCAGAGCCCCCAAACCGGCCCCGGTGAGGCCGATGAGGAATATTACTACGGCTTCAATACCGTCATGAACCAGAACCTGCGGGGGGCGCTCTCTCCCAAGCTGGTGATGCGGGTGCGCTCCCAGGTGGAAGGTTTTTGGCGGGTGATGGCCTTTGATCGCTACACGGGCCAGGGCTGGGAGGTCAGTGAGAATGAGCGGACGGAGACTCTGCGGCGATCGCCCTGGAGCTATCGGTTTTTGATCCCCACCAGTTTCTTCCAGCGGCGCAGCCGAGAAGTCATCCAGACCTACACCATGGTTTCGGACCTGCCCAACTTAATCCCGGCCCTGTATGAACCAGGGGAATTGTATTTCCCGACCGAGGAGGTGGCCCTGGACTTGGATGGGGGCCTGCGGGCTCCGGTGCCCCTGAGCGAGGGCACGACCTATACGGTGGTGTCGCGGGTGCCCTATCGCGATCGCGCCGCCCTCGCCGCCAGCGGCCAAACCTATCCCAGCACCCTCAAGCGCTACCTCGACGTGCCCCCCGAGCTGCGCCCCATTCTCCAAGCCAAAGCGGCGGAACTTCTGACGCAATCGGCTAGCGAAATCACCTCTCCCTACGAAAAAACCCTGTTTCTGACCCAAGCCCTCAAACAGCGCTACCAGATCCGGCCCGACCTGCCCTTCTTTGGCGATGGTGAAGACCTCGTGCTCGCCTTCCTCAACAAACACCAAGGCGGCTACCCCGACCATTTTTCCACCACCTTGACCATGATGCTGCGCAGCATCGGCATCCCTGCCCGGCTGACCGTGGGCTTCGGGCCAGGGGAATTCAATCCTTTCACCGGCCTCTATCTGGTCAGCAACAGCGATGCCTACGCCCTGACCGAAGCCTTTTTCCCCGGCCAGGGCTGGTTCATGTTTGACCCGATTCCCGGCCATGAACTCTATCCCCCCTCAGTGGAGGACAGTGCGCTGTTTGGCACGATCAAGAAATTTTGGCAGTGGGTGGCGGGCTGGTTGCCCTCGCCGCTGCGCAATGGCTTGAATGCGGTGTTTGGTTTTATTGGAATGCTGTTGGGCCAGACGATTGGGCGGTTGCTGGGGCTGCTGTCATCGGATCTGGTGGGATTGTTTACGGGCTTGGTGATTTTGACGGGGCTGGCCTTTGCGGGCTGGCTGGGGCTGGGCTGGTGGCGGCGCTGGCAGCGTCAGCGCTGGTTGGCCCAACAACCGAGGATGGAGCAAGCCTATCAGCGGATGCTGGCCTGTTTCGCGGAGCAGGGGGTTGTCAAGGATGCTGCCCAAACACCGTTTGAATATGTCGAGCAGGTTCAGCAGGACTGTGCAACGGATCCGGCGCTGTGGGCGGAGGGCATTACGCGGGCCTATGTCGATTGGCGCTATGGCGATGTTGAGCCGGATTTGACAGCGGTGGAGCAGCAGCGGCAGCGGCTGGAGCGTTACTTTCGCCAGGTGCGGCGCTCCCCGGCCTTGCTGACCTCTGGAAACGAGGTGATGTCAGATACCCAGGACCAGGACGCGGTGTAGTATCTCAAGCTACTCCTAATCGCAGCGGTCCTAATCGCAGCGGTCCTAATCGCAGCGGTCCTAATCGCAGTGGTCCTAATCGCAGTGGTGTTTTATTCCCTCGAACAGATGCGGAGCAGCGGCAAGGCGGTGAGCCGGGTTGCGAGAGACAAGTAATGGCAGGGGAAGGAGAGCAATCTTACAGGCGAACTAGCTGAACGGCGGCAGCATCAAGGCTAGCGGCTTTAGCAGCGGCATTCGCCGAACCAGCAGGCTGGGTTGCGGCACTCACCATGCAAAGCAGCGCGATTCCCAGGGCTAGGCTGGCTTTGGCAATGAAAGAGGGGCTGTTATCTAAGGTTTGACCAGAGGTTTGACCAGACATGGCAGTTACCAAAAGAGCGGTGGGGTGGGGGTGACCCCCCTGTTCCCTCTTTTATAGGTTGGGATGGTGGGGGCTATGCAGGAAGCAATGCAGGGCTGGGGTATGTTTGGGGCGCGATCGCCCAGGCATGGCTGTCCCAGGCCTATAGTTCTGGAGAACGGCTGTGCTGGAAAACGGCTGTGCTGGAAAATAGACATTTGAAATATGTAAACTTCAAAAACCTTAAAATCAGACCTATAGATACAAATGAAGCTTAAACCACACTGGTGTACTGCCATCTTCCATGATGATTTCAACACCCGATTAACTTACTGAGACTCTTTTTGGCACTCTAACTTCCCCAGGCTGACCGTATCGCTGATTCTGAAATATGCTGTAACCGGCACTGTCCCGTTACAGGGTGATAGACGTTTGTAACCCTTACATATCAACGGATTGGCAGTTTTCAGAGAAACCCGCCAAAAATCCTCGGTGCAAGGGTTTCAAGAGTTCATCATCTTTTAGGCAAACAGTGCCAGGGCGCGAGCTACATTTTAGAGCTTAGTAATACGGCAAATCTGTCAGAGGATGGGCTATTGGCCTATTTGGGACAGGACTATGCCCTAGAAGCGGACTGGGGCGATCGCTTCAAAGCCCTGGCAACCTTGCCGAAGCGTTTCCCCCAGGTATGGCCCCAATACCTATTCCGCCACCGCCCTGGTTGATCCCTCGCGGATGCCGCCGCCGCCGCTCTGCTAAAGTTGGGGGGAGCCTTTGCTGCGATCGCCATGCATATTCTCCACGGCACCTGGATTCCCGATGCAGCCCCAGATTTTATCCAGCGCGGTGGCTTCTACCTCTGGGTCGAAGCGGAACCAGTCTTGCCGGAGCCCCGACCCGATGGGGAGCAGCCCAGTCCCAAAAAACGGCGGCTCCGGTCCCAAGTCGGGGCTCAAAATCGGAGCCTAGAAAAAGCTCCAGTCCCTGATCCAGCCCCCCATCCCCACCATCTGCCAAAAGCCGCCCTGGCTGCCTTCTTGGCTGACAAACTCGGCCTCGGCTCCCAGCCCAACCTCAGCGATGGCATCAGCCCTGCTATTTCTGGCTGCCCAGCCATGCCCGTGCCCCTCGCCTCCCCAGACCTGGCCCGCTTCCTGCCCGATCGCCTCACGCCCGATCCAACCCAAGCGTTTCACTGGCAAGCCTGGCGGATCGACTGCTATCGAGTTGGCGGCAGTCCTAGCAGCAGTTCCAGTCACAGACAGGGCGATCGCCACCCCCCAGACCGGACCCCCGAGCTACTTCAGCTTCTGCCCGAGCTGAACCTGCTGGCCCAGGGCGACCTTGCCGACTTCCAGCTCGGGACAGACCTGAAATTTTGGCTGAGCTTTTTCCCCAGCCTCAAGGCTATTCTGCGCAAAGACCAATACATCCCGGCCCTGCGCCACCGACTGCTCAACCCTCGCTCCAAAAAGAAGCAGTACGAAATCTACCACTGTTGGGAAATCGTCAGCCCCCAATATGAAACGGTCCTTGCCCAAGCCGCCGTCGCCATGCCCTGGGCCTGTGCCACTGGCTTCGCAGATCCCCCCCTCGAAGCACCCCTGGCTCCGGCCTTTCGCGACCGTTCTAGCCTGCTGCGCCACTTCTGCGAAGTCTTGCTCGACCAAATTATTTGCCAAACCGAGCTGCCCGAGAGCTTTGTGCGTCGCATTGAAGATACCCTCGTCCACCGCTGCTGGCGCGGGGACAAGCCCATCTCAGCAACGGTTGATCCCACAACCCTAGAAACCTATCAGCAGTGGCAGGGGTGGCGCGATCGCATCGCCACCACCCAAACCGCCCTGTCCTTCAACCTCTACTTTGTCCTCCAAAACCCGCCCGATGCCGATGGGGACTGGCAGTTGCTGCTCCAAGTCAGCCCCAAATCAGACCCCTCCTTGCAGGTGCCCCTGGCAGACTACTGGCGCAGGCGGGGCAAACAGCAAAAACATTTGCGTCAGCAACTGGGAGACAACTTTGAGCAACAGCTTCTGCTCAACCTAGGCTATGCAGCCCGCATTTATCCCAAGCTTTGGCAGGCGCTGGAGACCGATCGCCCCCAGGGCATTGCCCTGGGCTTGGATGAAGCCTTGGATTTTCTCCATGGCGCAGCCTGGATTTTGGAAGATGCGGGCTATCGGGTGGTGGTTCCGGCCTGGTGGACGCCCCAGGGCCGCCGCCGGGCCAAGATCAAGCTGCGGGCCAAGGGCAGCAGCAGCAAAGCCAGTGGCGGGGATGCTGCGAAAAGCTACTTTTCGGTGACGAAACTGCGGGAATATGACTACGACCTCTCCATCGGCAACGAACGGCTCAGCCACGCCGAATGGGAAGCGCTGGTAGAATCCAAGTCTTCGCTGGTGCATTTTCGCGGCCAGTGGATGGAGCTGGACCAGGATAAAATGCGGGAGCTGATGGCTTTTTGGCAAAAGGGTCAGGATGACAAGCCGGAGCTGGGGGTGCTGGAGCTAATTCAGCTCACAGCCAACAGCAATGGAGATGTGGAGCTAGATCTGGAGCGGGATCAGGCCCTGTCAAAAATGGTTAGCCAACTGCAAGATAAAAGCCAGATGGTGGCGATCGCCGATCCAACCCAGCTCCACGGCACCCTGCGGGACTACCAGCGCCGGGGGGTCAGTTGGCTCAGCTACCTGGAAAGCTTGGGCCTCAACGGCTGCCTCGCGGATGACATGGGCCTAGGCAAGACCATCCAGGTAATTGCCCGGCTGGTGCAGGAGCGCGAGCCAAACCCAGCCTCTCCAGCCCCAGTTCCCAAAGGCCTGTTACCGACCCTATTAGTTGCACCCACATCGGTGATCGGCAACTGGCTGCGGGAGATCACTCAGTTTGCACCGGAGCTAAAAGCCTTCGTCCACCATGGTTCAGGCCGCCTCAAAACGCCCGCCGAGTTCAAAAAAGCCTGCCGCAACACCGATGTGGTTATTACGTCCTTCACCCTGGCCCGCTCCGATCTCAAACTACTGCAATCGGTCCCCTGGCAGCGCATTGTCCTAGATGAAGCCCAAAACATCAAAAACCCCAAAGCTGTCCAGACCAAAGCCATCCTGAAGCTGGAGGCCCCCCACCGCCTCGCCCTCACCGGCACCCCCGTGGAAAACCGCCTGCTGGATCTCTGGTCGATCTTCAACTTTCTCAACCCTGGCTACCTGGGCAAAGAAAACCAGTTTCGCCGCAACTTTGAGCGCCCCATCCAGCGCTACGGCGATGTGGCCAAAGCAACCATGCTCAAGCAACTGGTCGAGCCCTTCATCCTTCGCCGGGTCAAGACCGATGCCAGCATCATCAAGGATCTGCCTGACAAGGTGGAGCAAAAGGTGTATTGCCATCTGACCAAAGAACAGGCATCCCTCTATGAAGTCGTGGTCAAGGACATCGAAGGCAAGCTGGATACCACCCAGGGCATGGAGCGCCGGGGGCTGATCCTGGGCTCACTGACCAAGCTGAAGCAGATTTGCAATCACCCCGCCCAGTTTTTGCACGATGGCAGTGACTTTTCTGTGGCGCGATCGCACAAGCTCGAACGCCTCGCGGAAATGACCGCTGAGGTGATTTCAGAAGGGGAAAGCCTCTTGATTTTCACTCAGTTTCGCGAGATCGGCGATGCCCTGGAGCAGTACCTGCGCCAGACTTGCCATTACAACACCCATTGGCTCCATGGGGGAACAGCGGCGAAACAGCGCGATCGCATGATTGCCCAGTTCCAAGACCCCGCCACCCCAGCCTCAGTCTTCATCCTCTCCCTCAAGGCAGGCGGCGTCGGCATCACCCTAACCAAAGCCAACCATGTTTTCCACTTCGATCGTTGGTGGAACCCCGCCGTGGAGGACCAAGCCACGGATCGCGCCTTCCGCATCGGTCAGAAAAAGACCGTGTTTGTGCATAAGTTTGTGGCAACGGGGACGCTGGAGGAGCGGATTGATGAGATGATTGAAGATAAGAAGAAACTGGCCGGGAGAGTTGTTGGCAATGATGAGGCCTGGCTGACGGAGTTAGACACGGAATCCTTCAAAAAGTTGATTGCTTTGAATCGAAATGCAGTGCTG
This sequence comes from Synechococcales cyanobacterium RM1_1_8, assembly GCA_012032745.1. Classification (GTDB taxonomy): domain Bacteria; phylum Cyanobacteriota; class Cyanobacteriia; order PCC-9006; family JAAUQQ01; genus JAAUQQ01. The sequence goes on along the minus strand of JAAUQQ010000094.1, from coordinate 3,066 downwards.
GATTAACATCCATTAGTCGAACAGCATGACAACAGCCATCGCCTGGGCTTCACTTAGGTGGGCGGATTAAATCCTACTCCTTAGCCAGAAACATTCGCCGCTTGCAGTAGCGCCTGCAACCATTCCCGCTCCGCCGCCGCTTGCCCTGGCAAAAAACTATCCTTCTGGGTGCTAACCAAGCCCTGCTCAGCCTTGAGTGCAGCGAGATTCAGCTCGCCATGGACTAGGGCTAGGGCCGCCTCTGCCCGCAGCAGGCTGTAGGGCTCAATCAGGGCGGTCTCTTGGATTTGCTCAAACCACTGCTGGGCCTGTTCGGGCCGCTGGCGAATCCAGGCTTCAAAGTAAGCGCCCTCCAATAGCAGCCTGCTCCGGAACAGTTGGGGATAGTAGGCGCTGAGCTGGAGGGCCTGATCCAAATGCTCCCCCGCTTGGTCAAATTGGCCTTGATCGAGCGCGACTTCATAGGCCACTATCAACCCAGAGATGTGGTCGGATGAGGGCTCTGGAATTGCGAGGCTGCCTGTAATGATCTCCGGCTCCACATCCTTGGGGCGAATTCCCTGCCTTAAGGCAGCATTGAAACCATAGAGACATTCAACTCTTTGCCCATCGGGATTGGCCTGGATTAGATCGAACATTCTGCGCCCATCCGTTTTCAAGTAGCCCAGTTTCAGCGGCAGCGAGTTATAAATAAAAATAAAGAGATTGTAGGCCGCGAATAGGGTGGTGAACCAGACTCCAGGATTGCTGCGGACTAAGTTGGGAATCAATAGCGGAATCGTGCCCAGCATAAACAAAAATAAGGATGCTGCAGGTCCACCTAAGAACATTAAAAGTAGCTTTTTACGCAGGTTTCTCGACTGTTTTAAGACAGGCAAGACAAACCCACCGGCAAATCGCTGCTTAATGCGGTTTAACTTTAAGCCTCTACCGCTGCGAACTAAGACAAATCGATCGACTGCGATCGCCCCAATCTCAAAACCATTGCGCAGGGCAAAAATTAGATGCCCCAGCTCATGGACCAAAATTGAAATGTAGTTATAAACAATGAGAAATCCACCGAGAGCAAGCAAAGCTACTGGATTACCAAAAATGCTTTCCCCTGCGTTGAAAAAATCCGGCCTTGGCAAAATCCACCCCCAGCCCAGCAGCGTTGCCCAACACATAAGATTTGAAATAATCAGGCGCTGCCAAGGCTTATCCCCTGGAGGCACATCTAGCCCCGACGGGTTGACAGTAGGTGCGGCTTGGATCAGCTTTTCACCAGTGATTTTGCCCAGACCCAGACTGGTGATCAGGCCATAGAGCAATCCGCCGATGCCCCCGCCCGTGAAGGCCAGGACGCCGCCCATGGGGTTGGTGCTCCATTGGGTCAGCATGACTGCCCAGATGAATCCCGTGGGGATGGCAACGGCGATCGCCACCAAACTCACCAGCACCCAGCCCCAGACGGGCCTGAGGCGCTGGCGCAGTAGCCACCATTGGTAGCAGCTCAGCAGCAGCGGATAGGCACCCAGCAAGATCACCGCAGTGGCTCCATCCAGGCGGGGAGCCATTTCAACGAGGGGGATGAACAGCAGCACTAGGGGCAAGCTGAAGCTGCCAATCCACCAGGCCGATATCCCCAAGGGCCTGCGTAACATCGCCCACTGGCCCAGACCCAGGCCCAACATCCAAAGCAGCAGCGCTGGGGCAATATAGCTGTCGTATCGTTGGGCCAGCGGCATGTCCCCGGCGATCAGATCCGCAATGCCCAGGGGCAGACCGAGGGCGATCGCCCAAATCAAGCCAGTACCCAGTACCCACCGTCGTGCCCACGCTTTGCCCAGCGGTGGTTTAGGCGAGGCTGAAGACTGTGTTATCACGGTTGGGGCTCCAGGGACAGGGCAAGGGAATGGCCAGTGCGCCCAAGGCGGGCTAGCCCAAGCTCAGGCGATTTCTGAGCGACACAATATCCTACGGTTAGGTTGAGGGCTATAGCTGCCCCCGTTGGAGGGCGATCGCCGCAAACTCACAGGCCCTGGCCGTCACCGCCATTTCCGTCAGCGTCGGGCTTTGCCAGCCAGAGCTGGGCCAGCAGGCCCCATCGGTGACGAAGACATTGGGCGATTCCCAGAGCTGGTTGTGGGCATTCACAACGGAGTTGCTGGGTGAACTGCCCATGGCTGCGCCGCCGACCTCATGGATGTAGAAGCCGGGCGGGGCGGAGAAGGACATGGTTTTTTCCAGGCGCTTGACGTATTCCGACAAAACGGGGATGTGGAACAGCTCATTGAGGCTGAGGCATTGGCCGCCCACCAGTTGCACCAGCGACTCGATTTGGTCATGCATGTGGGCCAGCATGTTGATCTCGTTGTCGCCCCAGGCGCAGTCAATGTGGGGGATGGGGATGCCCCAGGCATCGGTGCTGGGGCTGAGGGTGACGCGGTTTTCCGGGCGGGGCAGGACTTCGCCATGGGCGATCAGGAAGCCGATTGCCCCTTTGCCGACTTTCTTCACGAGGCTAGGCATATCAAAGCGCTGCACCCCGCCCCAAATGCCATAGCCCCGCTTGAAGTTCTCGGTTTGCTCGCCCAAGTTTACAAAACAGGGCACAAAGAAACTGTGGCTGCCGGACATCTCCTGGGTCCGCTCCGCCAGGGGGGAATTGGGCCAATGGAAAAACTGAGTTGTAGAGACATGGTCCATCAGGTAGCGACCCAGGCAGTCGGATTTGTTCGCCAGGCCATTGGGTTGGTATGGCGTAGTAGAGTGGAGCAGAATGCGGGTGGATTCAATCGCCGAAGCACAGAGGAAAATGGTTTTTGCAAAGGCCTCGCGGGGCTGTTTGCCCTCGCGCTCTATGTAGGCCACGCCCTTGGCTTTGGGGCTGTCGTTGTCCAAGATCAAATGGCTGACCACGGCACCGGATTGCAGGGTGACGTTGCCCGTGGCCAAGGCAGCCTTGAGGGCTGCGCCCTGGCTGGAGGAGGGGGGCCAGGGCTGCTCCGGGGTGGGCCTGTGCAGGCTGAAAGCCTCGGGATGGGATGCAGTTGGCGATGGGCTCTGCCCGAGCTCCGAAGGATC
>JAAUQQ010000093.1 GCA_012032745.1 Synechococcales cyanobacterium RM1_1_8 | reverse complement strand
GTGCCTGTCGCGGTGGTCGGGTGCTGGCGGTTTTGGTCGCGCTCTCAGCCAACTGACACCAAGCGCTTTGCGCCCAGGCAGCTCTACTTCCCAGGCAAAGGATGATTTAAAGCTTGGAAGTCCCTAAGAGATTAGAGAGGGAGGCAGAACTTACGCCTTACTGTACTAGGGCAGGTGCTGCACCACTTCCGCCTTGGGATAGCGCACCTTCGCCTGGGTTGCGTACTTGTCATCGCTGTGGCGGTAGCCCAGGGGACAGACCAGCACGGAGGCATAGCCCAACTTGTCTAGGCCCAGGACTTCATCGTACTTGGCGGGGACAAAGCCTTCCATGGGGCAGGCATCCACGCCCAACAGCGCAGCGGTGGCCATGAGCTGGCCCAGGGCGATGTAGACCTGCTTGGCTGCCCATTCCTGCTTGTCCAGGTTGGGATTGGCCAAGAAGCCTTTGATCACTTTGCTGAAGCCTTCCAGGCTTTCCACGGGAATCTCGCGGGCAGCGGCGGTGCTGGCCATGTAGCGATCAACTTCGGCGGCATCGACCTGTTTTTTGATTGCCAGGACGACGACGTGGGAGGCATCTACCACCTGGGCCTGTTTCCAGGAATGCTCTAGAAGTTGCTGGCGGATAGTATCGTCGGTGATGACAAAAAATTTCCAGGGCTGCATCCCGAAGGAGGAGGGGGTGAGCACAAGGCTGTCTTCGATCGCGCTCCAAGTCGCTGGATCAATTTTTTTGCTGGCGTCAAATTGCTTGGTTGCATAGCGCCATTCCAGGCTTTCGATGACTTGGCTGGGGGAAAGAGGGATCATGGTGGGGCGATCGCGGATGAAAGGACTGCAAAGGCTATGATCTTATCGGATGGGGCTTGACTTAATTGAGCCTTGCCACTAATTTCATATTTCGATTTTCTCGAATCACTTGAGTTTTGTCTACCCCCAGCCCCCAGCCCCAGCCCGACCCGATCCCAACCGAGTCTGCCTCTAGGTCATCCGCTTCCGCTCCGGCGGTTTCAGGGCGATCGGTCTCGCCTGCCCAGAAGACCAAACGCAAGCAGCGCCTGGACAAGTTGTTGGTGGAGCTGGGCCACTGTGACTCTCGCGCCACGGCCCAGAAGCTGATCCGCGCTGGGGAGATTCAGGTAGACCACAGCATCGTCGATAAACCGGGGACGGAGGTGTCGGTGACGGCGGAGATTTTGGTTAAGGCGCGATCGCCCTATGTCTCACGCGGCGGCGAAAAGCTAGCCAAGGCCCTGACGAAGTTTGATATCCCGATCGCAGGGCGCATCTGTCTGGATGGTGGCATTTCCACGGGCGGCTTCACGGATTGCCTCTTGCAGCGCGGAGCCCAGCGGGTCTATGGCGTGGATGTGGGCTATGGCCAGGTGGCTTGGTCGCTCCAGACCGATGGGCGGGTGGTGATCAAAGAGCGGACGAATTTGCGCTATTTGCAGCCGGAGGCGCTGTATGAGCCGGGGGAGGCGTTGCCGGATCTGGCCGTGGTGGATGTGTCGTTTATTTCGGTGGTGAAGGTGTTGGAGGCACTATGGCGGCTGACATCGGAGCCCAGGGAGATGGTGCTGTTGGTCAAGCCACAATTTGAAGTGGGGCGGGAGAAGATTGGCAAGAAGGGCGTGGTGCGAGATGTCCAGGCCCAGGCGGGGGCGATCTGGCAGGTGATTGTGGCGGCGCGGCAGCAGGGCTGGGGGGTGAAGGGGCTGACGTTTTCGCCGATTACGGGGCCTGCGGGGAATATTGAGTTTTTGCTGTGGCTGGGGCAGGCGGGCGAGTTTGTGGAGATGGATCAGGCTGGGGTGGGAGACGTTGCGAAGCGGGCTCGGACATCGCTGGCGGGCTAATGGATCCTCGCGGGATGAACGGTGGTTCATCCCTGCCGGTGCTTTTACGCCTCTTCGGTTTCGTCGGCTGGGGGGGCGATCGCCGCTGTTTCCGAAGCTGCTGCTGGGCTTTCGATCACCTCAACCACCGCAGCGGCTTCCGGGGCGGGTTCTGGAGCGGGTTCTGGAGCGGGTTCTGGCGTCGATTTGGAGGCTGGCTCCGAGACCGCTGCCGAGGCTGATGCTTCGCCAGCCTCGGGGGGCGAGGTTTCATTAGCCGAGTCTTCGTCAGCCGAGCCTTCCAGTGCTAGAGCATCCACCGCCGCCGCCTTAGACTTGGCTTCGGCCATGACCTCCGCGAGGGCCGCTAGCACCGTCGGCTTCTCCGCGAGGCCAAGCTGCTTGCGGGCATTGGTAATAGCATTGGTCACACTGGCCTGGCTGGAGGCCAGCAGCCGCTGTCCCGTCTGGGAAGCCACATCCTCCGTTTTGACCTGCTGCAAGCCTTCTAGCCAGGCACGGGCAGAGCGCCCCACGGAGATCCCAGTGCTGCCAACCCAATCGAAGGCAACCAAGACGAGGCAGAGTCCTAACCACAGGGTTTTCCCAAGACGCTGCAAAATCTGCCAGGTCAAGGAAAGCGTGCTCTGGTAAGACTTGACGGTTTCCGGGGCTGTGATCGTCTGCCAGAGCTCCCGAGCTTGGCTGAGAAATTGTTGGCTCATGGTGGTTTGAAGTAGAAAGGAATCGATGAAAACGAACCTTGGGATCTTAACTTTGCCATTCACCAGAGTAGCTGTAGAGGCAGACCTTGAGAAGCTTACGAAGGCCCATCATTAGAAAAATGCCCATCTGGTTGATGATCAGCCACGCCTGTTGGGGGGGCAACCCCAACGATGGGCCGTGCGGTTATTGAATTAGCGCTTGCCAAGCATTCACGATCCTGCGCAATCCCCTAGGCAGGTTAGCCAATTCCAGATCCACATAGTCTAGCTGGATGCCAGGAATTTCAAGGCGGGTGCTGGGATAGTCAGCAAAAACCGCTTCGTTGAGATAGCGCATCTTGTTGAGATTGGGAAATCGCTGTTGTTCTAGTAGTGTTTGGAATGCCTTGACCTCGCTGGCGCTCAGCTTACGAATCACGGTGCGCTGGAGCTTGCTGCCTCCGCGTTGGCTCGATTCTTCGCGGTAAAGCGTCCCATCTTCTAGCAGTGCGGTGATGCGGACGGAGCCGGAAAGATCGCCGCTGACGACGCTGCGAAATACCGTTTGCTGTCAAAGTTAGGGTTGGGGACGGGCTCGGTTTCAACGGGCATCAAGGAGACTAAAACCTTACCATGGGCTCCGCTGGCCGTGGCATTTTGGGCAATCTGGGAGGCATCTTCATTCAGGTGGTAAACCCAGGTGGCATTGCCATCGGTAATCAGCGCCCGGAAGCCGAAGATGGCGATCATGGTGCAGGCGCGATCGGGCGCAAAGATGCCCAGACAACCATCCCAAGTTGTGGCCTGTAGCTCCAAGATTTTGAGCTTATTAATGGGGCGCTTGACGTTCTGGGCGACGGTTTTGAGCAGCGTTTGACTAGCGGCGGGGGTCAGCTCTCCCTGGGCGAAGCCATCGGCCCCGGCCAGGGGCTCCAGGCGGAATTGTTTGCCGCTGCGATCGCTGCGGTAGGTCCAATATTGCTGGGCGCTGGCCAGCTCAATTCGCCATCCGGGCAGTTCTCCACCCCGGCAGCGCTGATTGGGGCGAGCCAAGCCCAGGCATTGATCGGGCCAGGTCACGGGGGTGGTTGCGAGGATTTGGATAGATGCAGGGGCAACGTTGAGGCGCTGGGCCAGGTCGCGCTGGATCCCTTGAACCAGGCTAGGGAGAGGAGATGCAGTCGTCTGGGTTTGAGCTAGCAGAATAGGAGCGAATGGAACAGTTGAGGGCGGTTGGTGTGGGAGCCGGGGAGCGGCGATCGCGGACATCGAACTGCCTAAGAACAACAGAGTGGCCCAGAAGTTAACCTGTGAAATAGATGCCATTGGAATCACCAAGCTTGAAATGGAGTGGAATATGCTCAGCCTAAGGGAAGGTTTTATCGGTCTAAGTTGGGTTACCAAAATTGCTACAGCCTAGTACAGCGCGGCGGAAGTTTCTGGATTAGCCAATTCTCGAACAACCTCTGAGGGCGGTTCGAGTTTTGTCGGTCAATCAGGTTCCCCTCTCAGCTAGAAGCCGCTTGGGAAGCCCCGCAATTTTTGCAATGGGGTAAGTGTTTGTAGGTGAGTTCATGGCAGCTCACACAGGCCTTTAATTGATGGTAACCACAGTGGGGGCAATGGTGGTCATGGGGAGAAAGCCGTTTGGCACAGCGGATGCAGCGAGACTTCTGGACCCGGTTAGCGGCTTGGATCTTAGGGTTGAAAACAAAGCGTTGAAAGAAGCGGATCAAGCCAAAGCCCAGCAAGGGAATGGTTAGAATTGCCGCATAGCGCACCAGAAAAATCAACCCCTGAGCAAACCTCAGTATGAAACTGGAGATGGCAGTAAAGATGGGGCCAAACTGCAAAATCTCGAACAGCTTGAATACGAATGGAATGAAGAAAATGACCAACAGATGCCAGCTAATCAAGGCTCCCAGACCATAGCCCCGGCGCTGGCAAAAGCGGTGAATCCACAGGGTGAAGGCAATCAGGGGTAAGAGGAAGAGGGATTGAAAGAGAAGCTGATAGCTGGGATGCCAAAAACTAGCCCTTTTGTAGGCCCGATCCAATGACTGCCAGGCTGAATCATCCTTGAGCAGCGCGAGGAAGGTTTGGCTACCGGGATTCTGGATAACTTGCTGTTCGAGCTGCTTGATCTCTTGCTTGAGGGCAAAGGCTTTATTGTTGTTGTCCGTGAGGGTTTGCTTGGCTTGGGCTGCTCCCACGGCATTTATAGACTGTCCTGGAGATTGACCTGCAATTTGATCGAGCAGGGTTGAATCATATTGGCTGCGAATTTGGGCGCTTGAATTCTGGAGCGTTTGAATTTGACTTTGTTTTTCATTAATTTGCTGTTTAAGCGCTTGGTTCTCAGGATTGGTGACCCCATCTTGCAAAGCGCCATAGTTCAAGCAAATAGGTGAAACAGAGCCCAGGTGACCCACTTCATTTTGTTTGTACTGGGACTGAAAGCTCGCTCCTGGGCCTGAACTCACACTTCCCTGAATGGATGGCGTATAGGGCTGGCGCTCTAGAGTGTTGCGTAAAATTGCAATATCTTTGTTCTCTGTTTGATCCTGGCGGTAGTTTTGCCATTCGGCTTGACAGGGATAGGCTTGCCAGGGGCTAATGGGCCATTGCGAAATTTCGTTGAGCCCCTGGAATGTGTTGAAGAGAATAAATAAATCGATCAGAATAACAATGACTAAACTGACTTTATTCAGGGGCTCATTGTTGATCTGTCGTGAGTTTCGAAAGAAACGCGAAATTATTCTGCGCAGGAAATTGAGCATGATGCTGAACCAGGGTGACGTGGGAAAAGCCTCGTGCTAGTGGGCCTGGCGATCGCTCATCACCCTGACCTCTAGCTGGCTCTCATACTATGGGATCACAGTTCAGGTCCGAGCAGCCGGTAGACAGAAGCTGATCTGGCTGGGAAGAATGGCCCTTGGGGGGTATAGCGGAGGCGGCAATGTCATGTTACGGGGCGATAGATATTTGCAACCCTTACATGTCGAAGGACTCAAGCAAACAGCACCCTGCATTGCAGATTTTCAACTCACAACGAGCTCAAGCTGTTCATAACATTGCTGAAAGACAGCATAAACAACAGAATAAAGGACTTCTAAATCTTGAAAAAGATAAACGAGACTATTTTTTGTGAACGTTGAGCCTTGAAGTTGCCCAAATTCCCAAACCTCACCGTTTGAGACAATGCCATTTAGAATAATTTCATCGCTCGTTACCAATTTTTCATTCAATTTCTGAGCTGCCAACATCGCCGCCAAGCATTGACCCCAACCCTCGCCAAAGTTATCTTGTTTGGCTTCGACTACCAGCAAGTAGGGCTGATCTAAGATGATTTTTCCTAGAGGCGATCGCTTTGCCAATAAATAATCTGGAATGCCATTCAACTGCTCGTCGTAGTGTAAAAACTCATGGCTCCACAGCAGCAATTCCCGGCGAAAAGATTTCCAAACTTCCTTGAGAATCGGAGAAATCATGTTCTCGCAAATCGCATATTCGGAGTTATCCGCAATACCATCGGTCACAAAACCCACCAAGTCAGCCTTGAAATAATCATTCACTGGCATCGGCGGAGCGGTGATGATCGACCCTTCAGCATAGGTAATCTGAAACTCGGCCAACACCGATCGCAGATTCTTATAGTGACTAAAAGCCATCGTCTTAACGCTCCTCTCCTAGCAAGCCTGAATCAAACTGCACCTGCCGATACAACGCTTCAACCGGCAAACTCAAATCCACCGTCTCCAAAACCAGCTCATCCTCTGCCCCATAGCTGTGCAGCACCCAGAGACCAGCTTCATTTTTCCGAAAACACTCTAAACCCTTCTGATCCGCCTGAATGGACAAATATTCTCGCAGCGATTCGGCCTGGCGATAGCGCTGGAACTTTTTGCCTCGGTCAATTGCCTCGGTCGAAGGCGAAAGCACTTCTGCTACGAGGCAGGGATGACAAATCACTGGGTTAGTATTTCGGTCTCGTGGATCACAGCTCACCACCACATCTGGGTAATGGTAGGGACCACGAGCCGTAACTTGGACCTTGATATCTGACATATAGACTTCACATTGTCCCGCCAGATGCCCATCCAGTGCAATCGCTAAGTTGAGCGCGATGCGGTTGTGGGGCTTCGTGCCTCCTGTCATCGCAACGACTTCGCCATCGATATACTCATAGCGATCCTCCTGAAGTGGCTCCCATGCTAAGTAGGCTTCAGGCGTCATATATTGGCGTTGGGGGGATGCAATCACGGGCTTCGCTCTCCAATGCACCGATGGCTTATTCCTATTCTAAAGGGCAGCGCTTATCTAAAGGGCAGCGCTTACTTACTTGTAACTCCGCTGGCTCAGCGCCACCGCTTCAAACGCTAGCTTCTCCTCATGCAGCAGCGGTTCCTGCTCATCGCCCTGGTACTGCCAAGCCGCCACTGTGCTGAACAGGGCATCATTGCGCTGGGCTTCGCCATCGGCGGTTTGGTACTCTTCGCGGAAATGGCAGCCGCAGGATTCCTCCCGCGCCAGGGCATCGCGGGCCATGAGTTCGCCAAATTCCATAAAGTCCGCCACGCGCCCGGCAAACTCCAGGTTTTTGTTCAGGGTATTGGGTTCGCCGGGGACGCGGAGGTTTTGCCAGAACTCGCGGCGCAGGCTTTGGATCGAGGCAATGGTTTGGGTGAGGGTGGCGCGATCGCGACTCATCCCCACCCCATTCCACATCAACTGCCCCAGCTCTCGATGGAATTCCAGCACCGTCTTCTCGCCCTGGATCTCCAGCAGCTTCATCGTCCGTCCCCGCGCCATCGCCTCCACCTCCTCAAAGGCTCCATGCTCAAGACCGATAGGCTCCAGCGGCTGTTGGGCAATGTAATCCCCCAGGGTGTAAGGAATGACAAAATAGCCATCGGCCAGACCCTGCATCAGCGCACTGGCCCCCAGGCGGTTTGAGCCATGGTCCGAGAAATTCGCCTCGCCCAGCACAAAGAGCCCCGGCACCGTGCTCATCAGGTGATAGTCCACCCAGAGCCCGCCCATGGTGTAGTGGACGGCGGGGTAAATGCGCATGGGGGTTTCGTAGGGATTCTCCCCGGTGATGCGCTGGTACATTTCGAAGAGGTTGCCGTAGCGCTGCTGGATGGCGGGTGGGCCTTGGGTGGCGATCGCATCTCGAAAGTCCAAATACACCGCAAGCCCAGTTGCGCCCACACCTTTGTCCTGATCAATCATCTGCTTCGCATTGCGCGAAGCCACATCGCGAGGCACCAAGTTGCCAAAACTGGGATAGCGGCTTTCCAAAAAGTAATCCCGCTCATCTTCAGGAATCCCATTGGCATTGCGCTTGTCGCCCGGTTGCATCGGCACCCACACCCGCCCATCATTGCGCAAACTCTCGCTCATCAGCGTCAGCTTCGACTGATACTTGCTGGCAACGGGAATGCAGGTCGGGTGAATTTGGGTATAGCAGGGATTGGCAAACAGCGCCCCCCGCTTATAGCAGCGCCAAGAGGCTGTCACATTGGAGTTTTTGCCATTGGTAGACAGGTAATAGACATTGCCATAGCCCCCAGTTGCTAACAGAACTGAATCGCCACCATAGCGCTCAAACTCCCCGGTGAGCAAATTGCGGACCACAATGCCCCGCGCCTTGCCATCAATGACGACCAAATCCAGCATTTCCCGCCGAGGGAACAGCTCAATCTGGCCCGCCGCTACTTGGCGCATCATCGCTCCATAGGCCCCCAGCAATAGCTGCTGCCCCGTCTGGCCCTGGGCATAGAACGTCCGCGACACCTGGGCTCCGCCAAAGGAGCGATTGGCTAAACCGCCGCCGTACTCCCGCGCAAAGGGCACCCCCTGGGCCACGCATTGGTCGATGATATTGCTGCTGATCTGGGCCAATCGATAAACATTGGCCTCGCGGGAGCGGTAGTCGCCACCCTTAATGGTGTCGTGGAACAGTCGCCAAACGCTATCGCCATCGCCAGGATAGTTTTTACTGGCGTTGATGCCACCCTGGGCGGCAATACTGTGAGCGCGGCGCGGCGAGTCTTGAATGCAAAAGCTCTGGACCTGATAGCCCAGCTCCGCCAGGGTCGCAGCTGCAGAAGCCCCCGCCAAGCCAGTCCCGACAACAAGAATTTTGTGCTTGCGCTTATTGTTGGGGTTGACCAGTTTGCAGTGGTCTTTGAAATGGCCCCATTTCTTAGAGAGCGGACCATCGGGGACGCGGGGGTCGAGGTTCATTGTGATAACAATCCAAAGTAAATCGCCAGGGGCAAGGCCCCAAATCCCAGAGCCAACAGCACGGCCATGGCTAAACTCAAGCTATAGGCCAACGGGCGCAGATGACGATTTAGCGCCCCTAGGGACTGCCAGGCGCTCCAGAGGCCGTGGCGCAGATGCAGCGCCAACAGTCCAAAGACCGTGACATAGCTAACGGTATAAAGCGGTTGCTGAAACGTTTCAATCACCAGCCGCGCTAGGTCTCGCATCTCTGTTCCGCTGACCGCATAGCGCAGGCCAAACTTGAACGTCAGCAAATGCCACACCAAGAAGACCCCCAGTACGATACCGCTGACAACCATGCTCCGGGAGCTGAGGTTCTGGTAGCTCGGATTCTCGGTCGCCTGTCCAGCGGACAGGTAGACCGCATAGGCTTCGCGCCTCGCTCGGCGCTTGGTTCGCCAGATTTGAATGCCCAGGCTAGCGTGGAGAATAACGCCGAGGGCCAGCACCAGCTCGATCAAGTAGGTCAGGGGCCAGAGTTGCTCCACCACATGCCCAAACTGGTTGTAGGCCGCTGGACTAAAGAACAGCGTCAGATTAGCTAGCATGTGAACCGTGACGAAAAGCGCTAGAGTCAGCCCAGTGATACCGGTCAGCAGCTTTTTGCCGATGGAGCTTTGGTAAAGCAGCAGCAGGCGGTTGGTGAGCAGGACGGCTGGCTGGGTCATGGCAGGGAGAGCAAGAGCGGCCTGCCTTTATGCTAGCGGGCTGGTTGGGGTTGCGATCGCGATCGTGTAAAAGCTTTACGAGCACATCTCACGACTGGATCATCCCGGTAGTCAGGTGAGAGTCAGGCTTGATTTCCATTGGTCGCCCAGATGTCTTCAGAGGATGTTTGAGAATAGCTCTGGCTGTAGCCGATGGTGCCCATAGCCTGGACCTTGGCTCAAAAAAATAGGCACAGTCTAACCTGTTCAGTATAGAATCGCTGGCCTTGGCGAATTCTCAAACATCCTCTCAAGGCAGTGACCAAATTTGCAAGCGGCTCGCTCCGGTTTGCGCTTCAGATTCTTTTGGTAGCACCTCGATGAGAACGATTAGGTTCTGATTGAGTTTGAAGAGATGCTGGAATTGCAAGCTATCTGTCTGAAATCGTTTGATTCGTTCCGTACCCTGGCCTGTGCCATCTGTGCGGTAAAGCGATCGCCCTCCCGGCAAGCCCCAGGCCACAAAATACAGCCAGTCTCCCTGGGCCGCCAGCTCCTGAGGGGCGCTGGAATGCTGTTGCTCAAACGGCGGCGGGCAATTGGGCGTTGGATTTTGAGGACTGGGCGGCAGACAGGGTGGAGCAATGAGCTGGGAGCCCGGTGCTAAATCCACCACCTGCTTCGTACCCTGGGGAGTGCCATCGCTGCTCCAGAGTTCTTGGCCATCAGCACCGCCGCCACTAAAGAACAAACGGTCTCGAAAAACCGTAAATCCTTCCACAGTTCCAGTGGGGAATTTCGCTAGTTTCTGAGTTCCGGTTGTTGTACCATCCGTGACCCATAATTCGTAACCGGGCTCCTCGGAACTGAGCTCACTCACAGGGGTTGGAAAACTAAAAAAGACACGATCTTTGAACATAAAAGCATGACGTTCTGCACGACCAGAAAGCTGATTACTCAATCGCTTGACCCGGCGGGTGCTCGCTGCCGTCCCCTCGGTGACCCACAGCTCAAATCCCTGGGGCGAGTTGGCCAGGGCGAAGAAACGTGAATCTAAACCTGTCAGCATTCGGGGAGCAGAACTGTCGGAGCCGGGATAAATATCCTTGAGCAACTGCGTTCCCTCTGGGGTGCCGTCGCTGGTCCACCATTCAAAGCCTGTTTGGGGCGTTTCGGCTTCCAGGTAGACCCGATTTTGCCAGGGGGTGAATGGCTCTCCGGCGGGATTGAGCGGTTTGAGGGCGATCGCAGCTACCCCATCGCTGCGCCAAAGCTGGGGGGTGCCCTGGGCATTGCGCAGGGCAAAGAAAGCTGGGAGCCGGTGCTCGTTAGCAGTCCAGGGATGAAGCCACCCTGAGGGGGGTCGTAGGGAAATTGACCTAAGCGCTGGCTACGGGCCGCGCCACCATTTTGCCAGAGCTGTGTTTCGGTCGGAGTAACCATGGAAAAGACAAAGTTTCCATTGAGCAAGGCATAGGGTTGTATATCTAACCGTTGAGTTTGACGAAATGCCTGGGAAATGTTGTCCGTAGATTTAGCGACCAGCTCTGTACCTAATGTTGTACCGTCACTGCTCCAAAAGCCATCGCTGAGTTCACCCGATAAAAACGGATCACCCATGAACCAAACTCGCTGGGCCGAGACACCAACGAAGCGAGGGAAGATATCTTGGGGGATGCCGTTGCGATCGCGGGAGAGCGGGATCTCCCGTAATAGCCTCGTTCCTGCGGGCGTTCCATCCGTGGCCCAAAGACCGGGCTCGCTGGCATGGTCATCTTTTACATTGGCAAAGAACAGCAATTGATCCTTGAGGACTGCGAAGCTGCTGTCCCGTTCAATCGAATAAAGTTGTGTAAACTCCTTCAGGATTGTCGCTCGTTGCCAAACATCATTGTCTTCAGGTCTAAACTGAACGACGAACTGCCCAGGGACTTGGTAGCGAACTTCTAGGCTGTTGGCTCGGGCTTGACAGAGGAGGGCCGCAACTTCGCCTCGGGCGATCGCCGCTCTGCTCTCAACTGCCTTGGGTTAGGATGACTGACGATTAAATTGGCCTCGGTGGCAGCGGCGATCGCCCCCCTAGCAAACTCAGGAATCGCCGCTTGATCCTCAAAATATCGCGTGAGCGTATCGTTGATCTCGATCGCGGGGTTGAGTTTTTGAGCATTGGCGAGAACGGCGATCGCCTGGGCCTTATTCAACAGTTGATTGGGCTTAAATTGACGATTGGGATAGCCCACCAAAAAGCCGCGCTGAGCCGCTGTTTGAATCGCTGAACGCGCCCAATGTCCCGCCGGAACATCAGTGAACTGGGGCGCAGGACGCACAGTGGGTGCATTGGGGTAAGCCTTGACCATCAGTGCTGCAAATTCAGCACGGGTCAGGGTTCCGCCGGGTCGAAACGTCCCATGGGGTAGCCCCGCATCAGACCCTGGGCCGCCATGCCGTCAATGCAGCCCGCAGACCAATAGTTGGCAGTATCGCGGAAATTCGGTGGAGTTCCAGTCCGTTGAGCCGAAGCTCCCCCGGCGGTAAGGAGGGGGAGAGCGATCGCAAGTTTAAACAAATTCCGAACATGAAGACAAACCATAAAAAAGATGCCAATTCAAATATTTGAGCAATCTAAATCCTGAAACAACAGAGTCAACTTTCTAGGAGGTTACCCGACAGTTTCCCACCGAAGAGCGGAAAAATTGTGAATTGCCAAGATAGTGAACAACCTGAATTTGTTTGGATGTATCATTCAAGGGACGCAAACTGACATAAAGGCCATGGACTGATCCATTAAGGTGATAAATGCCGCGACCGTCATTGGGATTGCCACGAAAATGACCGCTAAATGGCAACAGAGAATAATCTGCATCGGGCGCAATACTTTCAATAAACAACAAGTTCCCCCGCTGGACAATAGTTTGAGTTGTGCCATTGGGATTCCGCCGTTCAACCCTCAGCATTAGATTCGAGAGTACGGGTGGCGAAACAGGCTGTCCCGAGCTTTCTCGCGATACAGTCCCGGTCAGCCGATAGCTCAGACGGACTCCCTGGGCTAGAGTAAGGGTTGCCTCACAGAGCAGCGCTGACTGGGACGCTACCCTCTCAGCCGGCTGAGCCACAACAGGCGAGAGCAAGCTTGAAGTGGTTAAGACAGAAGATAAGAATGAGCCAAGCAAGACTTTCTTCATGACTATTGTCTCTGGAAGAGGGAGAGTAGTATGCTTCAGCTTAGGGGCAGTTTAGCGAAACTCATAGGAGGTTACCAAATTTGATACAGCCCATCAGCCTCCAAGAAGATCTTGGGTAAACTTAATTTTATCGTAGGGTCGAGAGCATTCGGTTGTATAAGACAGCGAAAATGAGCCAATTAATGGTTCTCCTGTCGTCGTCTGATTCGTCAAATTATCAATGAAGTAATCGCTGACGACACCATCACCCAAGCAAGTCGAAAAGGACTCTCCCGAATTACCTCCAGTATAATGTAAAGGCTTGTATAGGCCCGAATTATAGCCAAGGATGTATCGAAAAAATCTGGCTTCAATCGCCTTCTTTTGAATAATTTCAGAAGGCGATTGAAGACTTGCATTAAATAATTTGGCGCTCGTTTCTGGCCCATTACCAGGCAAGAAGCTGACCTCCACAACCCGATTGTTGCTGTAATTCATCCTTAAAGTGGCATTAGGAAATTCCGGAAAAGTCCGGCGTAGGCCAGTGGGGGAGTAGGTCAGTTGAATAATTTGCTTAGGCCTATCGTCACCCACGAAAAAGGTTTTCTTGGTCCAATAGCGGCCAAAGGATTTTTCAATGGTTTCTGGGGTTTGATTGAAAACATAACGACCTGCGATCGCAGGCAACGGTTGCATCCAACCCAGCAGGAGACTAAAGCTAGTGCAAAACAATGGAAGGGTAATTTTCATAGCAACGTTTAGTTCGGATTTGAAAGACTGGGAGCTGAAAGACTGGGAGCTGAGAAACTGAGTATTCCAAGGCAATCCAGCCGAAGCTGGGAGACGAGATAGCGTTACCGAATTGGGAACCCAGTCATTAGGTACTAATCACTATCTCCTGGATCTTTTGAGTTCGAGTCAGACCTAATCGAGACAATCGAGCCGAACAGCCCACTGCATCGCCATATTGGAATCACTCATCAGCTCAACGATCTGCCGCGCCTCCGCCAGCTTGCCAAAGCGAAGATAGGTATCAATCCACTGTGATGCCCGGTGATTGTCGAGGGGTCTTGAAGTCGTGGGGTCTTGCCGATAGAAGCTCAGCGCCTTATCTAGGGCGCTGAACCGGGCAACTGGATCAGCACCATAGCTATAGAGGCTCCGCTGGGACCAAAGCTCTGCCTGGGCCTGGGTCGATAGCCCGGCCTGGACTTCCCAATCAGCGGCGAGTTCCGGTTGCCCTG
>JAAUQQ010000092.1 GCA_012032745.1 Synechococcales cyanobacterium RM1_1_8 | reverse complement strand
AGGGGTGGTGGATGCGATCGCCAGTTCCTCAGCCCTGACTGGAAGCCCGACAAAGGCCAGTCAATTGCCCTGGGCCAGATTTTCCAGGGGGATGACCTGATTGCCCTGGATCGCGAGGCTTGCCGGGTGGCGCAGCTCCCCATGCCCAGTTATTTGGCCCAAATTGAGCAACTGCGGCAGCATTACAGCTAACCTTTGCTGCCTAGGCAGCGGATTTCCCCAACGTCGGTTTTATTGAGGTTTAGAACCGTAAACACATTGCGTACACAACCCAGTGTTGATGTAGCATTTGATTCGAGCAGGCTAACTAACCTGATAAAAGTATCTGGATTCAGAAGCTTGAACGGGAAGAGTTGAACGGACATCCCCCGCCCCTCTGAAGCTCCAGAGCACTGGTTGCCAGAGCAGGCCGTTGCCAGAGCAGGCCGTTGCCAGAGCAGCCGTTTCCTGAGGCGTGTCTGTCCATTTTTCCCGCAATCGTCTGGGTCCTATGGTTTCTTCCCCCCCATTTTTGCAGTTGTCCCAGCGGCGATCGCATCCCAAACCGCACCTGGTTTCTGATCTACAGCCCCCCCGCCTGCTGATTGTTGAAGCCTGCGCCACCCACCGACGACTGCTGTGGAAAGTACTGTCAACCGTTGGGTTTGAAGTTTGTCAGACTGAACCTGGCAAAACAGCCCTAGGCCTGTGGCAAGCCCAGAAGCCCGAGCTGGTTTTGATGGATGTTCCTGGAAGTGATGCGTCAGGAACAAGTGATGCGTCAGGAACAAGTGATGCGTCAGGAACAAGTGATGCGTCAGGAATAAGTGATTCTTCAGGAATCAACGGCTCTAGATCTAGCTCGGAAAGCACCGATCGCCTACATCGGCTGCTAGAGCAGTTCCAGAAGGACAATCTCCGGGGCAAACGGCCCGTACTGATCGCCCTGGCCGACAGCACAGGTCGGGGAAAACACCTGGGCATTCAGGCCAGCGATCGCCGCCGTATCCTCGACCTGGGCTACGATGACCTGGTGGCCAGACCCTTCCAGCTCACCCAGCTTTTGGAGACCTTGGAGCGACATCTGCCCATTCGCTACGATGTCGCCCTGGGTGAACGCCAGGTGGCCCAGGCTGCTGTCTCCCTGCCTAGCCCGGTGACCAGAGGCCCAGCCATCAGCCCAGCCCAGCCTGCATCCCCACCCCGCTCCCAATACAGCTCGCAACCCAGCTCTCAACCCAGCTCGCAACCCAGCCGGTTACCAGGGCCCGCACCAAACCAGGGGCCGGACCCAGAGAGAAACCAGGAGCTGAACCAGCCACCCGACCCGGCAGCTCCAAACCCCTGGCATTTGGCCCAGACCCTGCCGATTTCCCCTGCTTGGTGGGCAGCCATCCATCAATCTGCGCGCCTCGGCAGCGAAGAACAGGTGCTGGGATTGCTAGACTTGCTACAGTCCAGCGACTTTTGCTCCGCCCTCTCTGCAACCATTCCGGCTGATTTCATCGTCCTCTTGAGAACCTGGGCTGAGCACTACTGTTTCGAGCAGCTCATGAACCTAGCCGCCCAGCAGCTCCATCGCCCTGAAGACAGTGCCCAGCCAGCGGCGCAACTTGCGGTAACGGCCCAGCCAGCGGTGCAGATTCCTGGGGTACGGCCTCCCCCAGCACAACCCCCAGCTCCACCCCAGTCGCCGGGCCAGTCACCAGACCAGTCGTCGGGCCAGTCGTCGGGCCAGGGTTTAGGCGATCGCCCCAAATCCGTCACGAGCTGCCCTACCACTGCGCCCTGTTCTGGTCGCTTGCCTGTGGGACAGAGCCCTGGCTGCCGCCTTCTAGAACAAGATGAGAGATGCCATGACCCGTGCCATTCCTGATGCTGTTCTGGGCAACCAGGCCGATGTTCCCCTACCCCTGCCTCGGACAAACGGGCTGATGACCCCTTGGGCGATCGCCGGGCCGATTCTGTTGCCAGCCATGACCCTGCTGCCAGCCATGACCCTGCTGCCAGCCATTTGACTGACCCACTGTCTGCGGGGCCTTTTTGTCGGCTGGGGGCGATCGCCGATATTTTGCTCGTAGACGATACGGCCTACAACCTGCGCTTTTTAGCCCACATCCTTAACCGGCGCGGCTATGAAGTTCGCAAGGCCCTGAGCAGCGCCATGGCCCTGGTGGCGGTCCAGACCAGGCAGCCTGACTTGATTTTGCTCGATGTGATGATGCCTGAAATCGATGGCTATGAACTTTGCCGCCGCCTCAAGGCTGACCCCAGCACCCAAGCAATTCCAATTATTTTTCTGACTGCCCTCAACGAAGCCAGCGAAAAGGTCAAGGCCTTTCGCATCGGTGCAGCGGACTACATTACCAAACCCTTCCAAACCGAAGAGGTCTGTGCCAGGGTCAACCACCAGCTAGAACTGGGTCGCCTCCAGCGCCAGCTCGCCCAGCAAAACCACCGTCTGCTCCAGGAGCAGCAACGCTCCGAGGCTCTGCTGCACAACCTTTTGCCCGATTCCATTGCCCACCGCCTGACCCATGATCCGATTGGCGATCGCCAGCCCAGCGAAACCCTGGCGGATTCCTTCGAAGCCGTCACGATCCTGTTCGCCGACATCACCGATTTCACCGCCTTCGCCAGCAAGATGGCTCCAGTCACCCTGGTTGAGCTGCTAAACCGCATCTTTTCCCGCTTCGATCAGCTCGCTGAACAGTACGGCCTCGAAAAAATCAAAACCATCGGCGACGCCTACATGGTGGCGGGCGGAATTCCCGAGCCCAGGCCGGATCACAGCCAAGATATCGCCCGCATGGCCCTGGCCATGCAGTCCCTGGTGGGCCAGTTCAAAACCCCCAGCGGGGAGCCCATCCGACTGCGCATCGGCATTCACCGTGGCCCGGTGGTGGGCGGCGTCATCGGCATCAAGCGTCTGTCCTACGACCTCTGGGGCGACACCGTCAACGTGGCCAGCCGCATGGAGCTGTACAGCGAGCCAGGCAAAATCCAGGTGAGCGAGGTGGTCTACGAACAGCTCAAACAGCAGTTTTGCCTTGCCCCCCGTGGCCCGATCGAGGTTAAAGGCAAAGGCATCATGAACACTTACTGGCTACTGGGGGAGGATGCGGACGGTTTAGCGATCGCGACATAAAATAGCCAACAGCAGCAAATAGCCAACAGCGGCCAGTCCATCGCCCGCCGCAACGATTTCCTAACATTCAGCTTCAATCCCCCTTTTGCCCTGTTCTCGGCCCAGCCTTTCCATGCTGACCTTCGCCCATCCCTCTGCATTCTGGCCCCGCTTCCTCTGGCTTCCCCTGCCGGGCAGCAACGCCGACCTCGCCGCCAGCGTCTTTTTCCTTGGTATCGTCGGCATCATCGTTTGGCAAATCTACTACTCCACCGAAAAGTAATGTCCTCTCCCCGTTTGCCCCCCGGCCAGTCTGATCCTGGTGCTGACGAGTTTGGTGCAGCGAGGGAGATGAAGCGACAGCGGCTGCGATCGGCGTTGCTGCGGTTGTCTCCGGGGCAGTTGGTGGCGATTACGCTGGCGGTGCTGACGGCGATCGCCGTGATTGCCATCCGCTATTTGCCCTGGTGGGTGCTGCTGGCGATCGCCCTGGGCAGTTTTTTGGCCCTTCGCTACGGCATTCCCTTTTTGCTCAAGCAACTGTTGATGCTGCCGTTCAAGGCCAAGGGCCAGGCCCTGGCGGGGGCCACCATCCAGCTCCACAGCCTCAAGCCTGCGCCTTTCCCCAGTGCCAATGACAGCGAACAGCACTATTGGGATGCGGCGGATCTAGCCCGTTACCAGGAAATGAATTGGTATTTTCTGGATGTGAGTATTGTGCCGCCGCTGAATCGCAGTGAGGGCTTTCGGCTCTGGGAGCCGGGGGAGCTGCTGCTGATTCCGGCTTCAGTGCGGGGCAATAGTTTGGAGAGCCTAGAATGCGAGGAGGTGGCGATTCACGACTATCGGGTGTTTGATGGGGCGTTTGGGGCAGATGTCCAGGGGAAGTATGATGGAGCGAAGCGGTTGCTGTTGCACCTTGGTGCAAAGCCGGGGGTGAGACGGGTGGTGTTTCGCTACTATTTGGAGCGGTTTGGGGAGGTAGATTTACTGGGGTAAGAGGCTGGGAAGTGGGGCCAGAACGCCCAACCACCGGCCTGGGTCAAAGTCGCTGGTTGAGCGTCATCGAAGCTAGAGAATGGCCTCATCCCTGAAACTGCTGCATCAACCAGCTTGTCACCTGGCTATCGTCCTGCTGTCGCGCCATCTCCAGCGCCGCCTCCAGCACCGACAGCCCTAGCCCCGGCAACACCTGCGACACCGCAATCCGCCGACTGCCCCCATCGGCGATCGCAAACGCCACAATCTCCGCCGCCCCCACATCCACCACCCAATATTCAGGAATCCCCAGCGCTTCATACAGCAAGCGCTTCCGCCCCAGGTCATCTCCCAAAGAAGAATCTGCAATCTCAACCGCCAAATCTGGCCCAGGCCCTTCATCTAGATTTGCAATCGAGCTGCCTTTGGGCGCAAAAGCCACCCGCTCCCCTAGGTAGTAGGACAAGTCCGGCTGCGCTTCCTTGGCCCCTGGCTGACGAAAGGAAGCGTTGACCAATCCCTTGAGAGGAATTCCCTTCAGGGCACAAAATAATGTCAGCGCAATGTGCAAGATGCTGTTATCGCTGGCGTGAGCAGGCCCAACTCCCATCGTCTCCACCTTCATCAAACCGTCAAAGTAATAGACCTTCGCCTTAGCGTGGGCCGGATCCTCGACCAGGTCGAGAAACTCACTCCAAGTGGCAATTGTCCAAATATTGAGGATCGGTTTTGTTTTTGCCTGAACCATGGCCCAGTCCCTGGGAAGATTGCGCTTGGGCTGATTGTAATCGCGATCGCCCACTTCCAGCCGCCAGTTGAGTGCTCGCGCCCAGCCAGCCGAGTCCCAACCAGCCGCCGAGCCTCAGATCAAGCGATGCCCCAGCTCCGCCATCATCTGCCGCAGCAGGGGCAGGCTCAGGCCAATCACATTGCTGTGGCAACCCTCCAGCCGCTCGATAAACTGCCCCCCCCGCCCCTCCAGGGCAAAGCAACCTGCACAGTTCATCGGCTCCCCCGTGGCGACATAGGCGCGAATTTCGGCATCGCTGACCGGAGCAAAATGCACCCTGGTGGTGCGGCAATGGCTGAGGGTGAGCCCCTGGCCCAGGTCGATCAGGCTGTGGCCGGTGATCAGGTCGCCGTAGTGGCCTTGCATGATCTGCCAACGGGCGATCGCCTCCGCCGGATCCTGGGGTTTGCCCTGGGCTTCACCGTTGATCATCAACAACGAATCACAGCCCAAGACCAGCATCGGCTCCGCAGCGGAGCGCCAGCTCGCCGCCACAGCCTCGGCCTTGCAGGTGGCCAGGGCTTGGACCAGCTTTGGTCCGGCTTCAATCTCCAGCGAGTCCTCATCAAAATCGCTGGGCTGGACAATGGGCTCAATGCCCACCGCCCGCAGCAGCCGCAGCCGGGCGGGAGAGGCGGAGGCTAAGACAAATTGAGGGAGCGTCATGGTCCTTGTGGGAGCTGGGTGCGCAATGGAGCCATGCTGGCCTAACTGACGGCGAAGGAGGTCACCACCTGGCGCATCATACCCTTGACCCGCTCCCAGCGCTCCTCCGTGGTGGAGGCATTGAGCGTGTAGAGCTGGCCGCGATGGACAACGACGGTGGCCAGGTCATGGCGCACTTGGTCCGGCAACTTAACGAGATACTCCAGCAAGTAAAAGGTCTTATCGGCCACGTCAAAGGATTCTGCATTCACCAGTTCCGCCGTGCGACCCGAGTTCTCGGGAGCCAGGGCGCTCTTTTGCAGGCGATAGCCCACCTCCGTCGGAGAGCCCAGCTCCGCCAGGGTCTGATCGCCGGGGATGTCGTTGATGACGACGCTGACGTTTTCGGTGCTGTTGATCAAATCGCGGAAAACCACATCCGGTCCGCCCTCCTGGGTGAGTTGCACCTGGACCCAACCGATGGGATAGGCAAACCGGTAGCCATCAATGCTGTCTACGTAGCTCTGCAAGCCGCCGCCGCTGGAAACACAGCCGCTCAGGCCAAGGCTGACGGTGCAAACGAGAGCGATGAGCGCTGCCTTAAGGGAGCCTTGGAGGGCGTTGGCAGCGGCGGCAAGGCGTTGAAGCATAGTGTTCAAGGGGCTTAAGGCTTACAGCAGGAGTTGTTGGCTTGGCAGGGGTTGCACCTCAAGCAGGGATGGCAGGGGCAATGCCCTGGAAGGCGAGCAGTAACTGGGAGAGATGCAGTAACCATAGTATTCCATGGGGTCAGCATTCCATGGGGTCAGCATTCCATGGGGTCAGCATTCCATGGGGTCAGCATTCCAGGAGGTCAGCGGTTGGCGGGACGACAACAGCGACCACCCCCTGGCCCCATCGCGACTTCAGCCGGGTTTAATCGGGTTTAATAGAAACAGTTACTAGTCTCGCTCCCCCCACTGTCGCCACGCCACCGCTCCATCTCTGCCCCACATCCGCAACACACCTGTTACACAACTATGGTTCAAAGCTACGCTGACCAGGAAGCCCAGCGGGACAAGCTCATCGATGCCTATTGGGACTGCACGACCCAACAGCAATTGATGCTTCAGCTCTATTCCATTATCTACACCGGCGCGGCACGCAAGCGGGTGCTCAATTGTTTAGACAATTTGGAGCTGGATCCCCCCCTCAATCCGAGCCAGGTGAATGGCGATTTTGCGGCGCTGGAATCGGCCAAGCTGCTGGTCAGCCACCGCCAGCAGGGGATGCGCTGCAATCGTTTGATTGTGGAAATGGTGACGCGGGATGCGATCGCCGATGGTAATTTCCACGCCTTCGCCGAAGTTGTCCTGGCTGAGTTTCCCCTGGCGGCGCGCTGGCAGGGGGGGCCGGTGTACTACGCCAACGAAGATGAATTTCTGCGCATGGCGCGCCTGGATATCTATGGCGAAGACCTAGATCGATTTGAACAACACTGCGCCCAGTATGAACAATATTTCCATCGCGGGGAGATGGTGCGCCGCAGCGATGTGATCGAGCGAATTGTCAATCAGCCCTTCGATGGGGAGTGGTTCCAGGGCCTGGGGAGCGATCGCCTGCGCCAGACGTTCCTAATAGAGACGCTCCAGTCTGCGGCCCACCAAGGCAAACCTGCCATAGAGGCTTTTGATCAATTGGTGGCCCTGGGCCAGTCCATGCCAACTGAACCGGCAGAGGCATCAGCAACCGACCCAGCCTCTGCGGCTGCCCTGCTCGCCGAGCTAGCCCACCAGCAACTGCTGCGGGGAGATTTGGCCGGGGCCGACCAAACCTTGCAAAGGCTAGGGCACTGGGTGGCGGTGGCGGATGCCCCAGGGAGCAAGCTGCTGGCCCAGTCGGCTAAGAAGCCTGAGCCAGCCAAGGCTGGACAGGCTCAGGCTCAGCCATTCCGGGCAGAACTGGCCGAGGCGCAGCTCCAGGGTTGGCTGGCCCTGCTGCGCGGCGACTACGAAGCTGCCGCGCAGCATTACGAAGCCCAGCTCAAGGCATTGAGAAAAGCCCAGGGCAAGCGCAAAATTCATCTATCGGGACTGCCAGGGGTGTTCCACATCCTGCTGCTGCTGCACCAGAACAGTGCAGCCTCCCTCAAACAGGCCAGCGACCATGCCCAATGGTTGTGCAATCAGCCTGTGCAGGTGTTCTATGGCACCTATCTGCTCCTAGCTAACCTGATTCAGGTGCAGCAGGGCAATCTGGAAGCCAGGGACAATATTCTCACGACGTTTTCCCAGAAGCAGGGGATGCGGGAGCGAGTCAATAGCCACTGCATCGAAACGCTGTTCCATGCCCTCGCCGTTTACTGGCTCGACCCAGACCAGGGAGAGGCAGAATTGAGCGAAGCGCTGGCCCAGCAATATCGCCATTGGGCCAGCGGTGACTACCACTGGCTGGCCCTGGAGGCAGCGGAGTTGCTGGCTCGCTTTGAGCCTGGGGGAAGCTACCCGCTGCAAGCCCAGATTCTGCGGGAGGAAAGCCAGATTGTGCCCCTGAACCAATTGCTCCAGCCTAGGGCCACCTGGGAGATTCAGCTCAGCGCCCTGGCCAATCTCTATCAGCCAGGGACGGGGAGCCAGGCCGAAGTCGGCCCCAGTCAGCGTCTGGCTTGGATGTTGACGGTGTTTGATCAGGGGTTTGCGCTCCAGCCCAAGGAGCAGAAAATCAATGCCAAGGGGAGCTGGAGTCGGGGCCGGGCGGTGTCGATCAAGCGTTTGGCCCAGTCGCGTCAGGAGTTTGGCTATCTGAGCGACCAGGACCATCGCATTTGTGATCAGATTGAGGTAGATCGCTATGGCTACAGCGGCTACAGCAGCTCGGACTATGAGTTTGGCGATCGCGCCCTCCTCGCCCTGATCGATCACCCCCATGTCTTTTGGGAAGATACCTCGGATATTCGCGTGGAAATCCTCGGGGGGATGCCGGAGGTGCGGGTGCTCAAACAGGGAGACGATCGCCTCAAAATCGAATTCTTCCCGCCCCTCCAAGGCTCCCAAACCATCGTCTGGCACAAAGAAAGTCCCACCCGTCTGCGCATCTTCGAAATCAGCGATGAGCATCGCCACATCGCCGAAGTCCTAGGCAACAGCCTCCAAGTGCCCGCCGCCGCCGAAGCCCAGGTCTTGGAAGCCATCCAAACCATCTCCAAAGCCGTCATCATCCAATCGGACATCGGCGGTGGCGACCAAGCCGCCGAAGCCCTGCCCACGATCTCCACCCCCCACCTGCACCTGCTGCCCGCTGGCGAGGGACTCAAAGTCTCCCTGCTCTGTCGTCCCTTTGGCGATCAAGGCCCCTACTACCGCCCCGGCCAGGGCGGCGAAACCGTGATTGCAGACCTGGATGGGCGGCGCGTCAAAACCGAACGGCGGCTCGACCAAGAAATCGCCCAGGCCGAAGCCCTGGTGGCTGCCTGCCCCCAATTGGCCACCACCGAATCTGATGCTTTGGGGGAATGGCTGCTGGAAGAGCCCATCCAATGCCTGGAGTTGTTGAGCGAACTTCAGGAAATCGGCGACCAAGCGATCCTGGAATGGCCCCAGGGCGAAAAGCTCAAAGTCAGCCGCCGCACCGACCTGGACAGCCTCCAGCTTCGCCTCCAGCGCCAGGGCGACTGGTTTGGAGCCAGCGGCGAAATTCAAGTTTCCGATGACCAAGTGGTGGACATGCAGCGCCTGCTGGAGCTGCTGAGCCAATCCAAAGGCCGCTTTGTGCAGCTCGACGATGGCCAGTTCCTCGCCCTCAGCGAAAGCTTTCGCCAGCGCTTGCAGGAGCTAGAAGCCTTTTCTGAGCGCAGCAAAAAAGGCCTGCGCATCCACCCCCTGGCCAGCGCGGCTCTGGAAGACTGGGTGGATGAGATTGGCGATCTCAAGGCCGACAAGGCTTGGAAGGACCATGTCAAGCGCCTGCGCCAGCTCGATCAGTTCGAGCCCAAGCTGCCCTCCACCCTCCAGGCG
This sequence comes from Synechococcales cyanobacterium RM1_1_8, assembly GCA_012032745.1. GTDB lineage: Bacteria > Cyanobacteriota > Cyanobacteriia > PCC-9006 > JAAUQQ01 > JAAUQQ01. The sequence goes on along the minus strand of JAAUQQ010000092.1, from coordinate 4,445 downwards.
GAGCTGCGGGACTACCAGCTCGATGGGTTTCGCTGGCTGGCTCGCCTGGCCCACTGGGGCGTGGGAGCCTGCCTGGCCGATGACATGGGCCTCGGCAAAACCCTCCAGGCCCTGGCCTTGATCCTCACCCGCGCCCCCCAGGGGCCGACGCTGGTGCTGGCTCCGACCTCCGTCGGCTTCAACTGGATGGCGGAGGCCCAGAAGTTTGCCCCCACCCTCCAGCCGATCAGCCTGGGCAGCGGCAAGCGAGAGGAGATTCTGGACAATCTCCAGCCCTTCGACCTGGTGATTTGTACCTATGGCCTGCTCCAGCAGCCCAAAATTGCTGAGATGCTGGCCCAGGTTGAGTGGGAAACCATTGTTTTGGACGAAGCCCAGGCGATCAAAAACGCCAGCACCAACCGCTCCAAGGCCGCCATGCAGCTCCAGGGCAAGTTCAAACTGCTGACCACGGGCACGCCGCTTGAAAATCATTTGGGGGAACTGTGGAATCTGTTCCGCTTTATTAATCCTGGCCTGCTGGGCTCGCTGGAGCAATTCAACCAGCGCTTTGCCATTCCCGTAGAGCGCGATCGCGACAAACAGGCCAGCCAGCGCCTGCGCAAGCTGATTCATCCTTTTATTCTGCGCCGGACCAAAACCCAGGTACTCTCAGAGCTGCCCTCCCGCACGGAAATTGTGCTGAATGTGGAGCTGAGCAAGGCCGAGAAGACGCTGTATGAGGCGATGAGACGGGATGCGATCGCCAAACTCGCCGACAGCGACGGCCCCCCCGGCCAACAGAGCCTGCAAGTCCTCGCCGAAATCATGAAACTGCGCCGCCTCTGCTGCAACCCCCGCCTCGTCCTGCCCGACAGCACCTTTGGCAGCGCCAAGCTCGATGCCTTTGCAGAAGTCTTGGCCGAACTCCTGGAAAACAATCATAAAGCCCTCGTCTTCAGCCAGTTTGTCGATCACCTGGCCATCCTGCGGGAGCACCTCGAAGCCCAGGGCATCGCCTACCAATACTTGGATGGCAGCACCCCCACCAAACAGCGCCAGCAACGCGTCGATGCCTTCCAAGCAGGCGAGGGCGATGTCTTCTTAATCAGCCTCAAAGCCGGAGGCACCGGCCTCAACCTCACCGCCGCCGACTACGTCATCCACATGGATCCCTGGTGGAACCCCGCCGTGGAAGACCAAGCCTCGGACCGAGCCCACCGCATGGGCCAGCAGCGCCCAGTGACGATCTACCGCCTGGTCACCCAGGGCACGATCGAAGAGAAAATCGTCGAACTCCACCAGCAAAAGCGCGACCTCGCCGATAGCCTGCTAGAGGGCACAGAGGGCAGCAGCAAGCTCTCGACCAGCGACCTACTCAAGCTGATTCAAGAAGCCTAGGATTTGGGTCGGACCGATCGAAGTCCCTCTCCCCTCGTGGGAGAGGGATTTAGGGGGAGGGCAGAATTTGTGCCCCAGAAGACTCGGTCAGAGCGCCCTGGGCCGCTCAATCCATCTCCCGCCGTCCTTCCAGGGCGCGGGCCAGGGTCACCTCATCGGCATATTCCAAGTCCCCGCCCATGGGCAAGCCAAAGGCAATCCGCGTCACGCGGGTAAAGGGCTTAAGCAGATGACCTAAATAGAGCGTCGTCGTTTCCCCTTCCACACTGGGGCTGATGGCAATGATCACCTCCCCCGTGCCCTGCTGGCTGACGCGGCGAATCAGGGGTTGAATATTAAGCTGTTCCGGGCCAATGCCGTCCATGGGCGAAATCAGCCCGCCCAGCACATGGTATTTGCCGCGATATTCGCGGGTTTTTTCCAGGGCGATCACATCACGGGAATCGCTGACCACGCAGAGGGTGTCATTGTCACGGTTGGGTGCGGCACAGATATTGCAAACCGGATCGGCGGAGAGGTGAAAGCAGACGCTGCATTGGCCCACTTTCTGCTTGGCGCTAACCAGGCCTCGGCCAGGGCTTCCACTTCCGCCTCCGGGCGGCTGAGGATATGCAGCGCCAGGCGTTGGGCCGACTTTGGCCCCACGCCCGGCAGGCGCTGGAGCTGTTCAATTAATCGGGCGAGGGGGGGCGTGTAGATGGCTTTGAGGTCCAGGGATGGGCGGCATGTCTGATCATAGCGGAGGCCCTCCGGCTCGCCTATGGCCTGGGGGGCAATGGCCGATCAAGCTTTAACGAAAAGCTTTTTAATGAAAGGCAATGTATGGACATGTCGAATGGGCGCTGGATGGAATCGATTTTGTATCATTCTTTCCACCTTCCTGTTCCCTTCTTGTTCCCTTCTTGGCCCCTTGATGGCTCCACTTCTGGAGTTGCCAGTATCTTCCCTAGGCAACATAAATTTCAAATATACTTTTAGGAAAAATATTTACTGAGACTTTAAAAAACAGGAGCTTTTTCCCAAGTTTTATAGGCGATCCCAGAAAAATAAATCTTGGGCGAATCTTAACCACAGGCGCTATCGGAGATTGGCAACCCTCCTCTAAAGTCAAAGGCGAGTCAACACAGGTGCGTCTGAACGTTTGAAAGTTGAATGTATTTTTTCAGGATTTGAACAATAAAGGCCTGAGAGGCGACAGAAATCTAGACTTGCCGCTCGTCTCGCCAGCTTCCTATTTAGGTTGGCAAAGGGCTGTTTTGAATATGGTCTGTTTTGAATGTGGTCTGTTTTGAATAGTTCGTTCCAACTTCCCACTGGGGAGCCAGGACCTCTGCCTTTACAAAACTCCCCCCACGGAGTCTGTCTTTTGCTACGGTTCGGACTGATTTGCTGAAGCTGCTTGAACGGTTCTCCATCGCGCTTTAGCAAAGTTGATTGGTCAGGCTGTGGGTCATTCTAAAACCCTACTGCTTGGCTATTTAATGAGGCTTAGGTCTGGGCGATCGCCCTATCTGGCGAGCCCTTTTCCAAAAGTTCACCTGCTTGGATCGCGCCCAAGGATGCATGGCTCTTGATGCATGGCTCGTGAAGCGTCATTCGTGAAGCATCGTTCCTCCAGCATTGTTTCTCCAGCATTGTTTTTCAAATATTTCTCCCACAATGTTGCTCTTCTAATACTGTCCCCAAATTCTGTTTCTGAAGCACTGCTTTTGAAGCATCATTGCTGCCGCCGAGCAGCAAATAGACAAGCAAACAGCTCCCAACAAGCCCACGCCGTGAGCTTGCCTAGCTGTGGTGCTTTCACGGTTTTTTGCCATCGTTTTTCCCAATGACTTAGGCCAATCGACGACGGCAATTGGCTTGTTTCAATCGCAACAACTGCCTTGCAATGTGATGGGTTGCAAGTCGCTTGGCGAGGCCGATTCACCTTTTTCGCTCTCTAGGGTAATTCCAATGACTCGACTCAACTTTCTGAATATTTCCATTGATAACTTCACCTCAGTGGAGTTGCTGCAACGGCTAGCGGGGGGCGGAACGGTCTATACCCCCAATGTGTATCACCTACTGCGACTTCAACAGGACCGGGAATTCTATCAGGTTTACCAAAACGCTGACTATTGCATTTGCGACAGCCAGATCCTGTGGGCCGTTTCTCGTCTTTTGGGGCGTCCCATCCGAGAAAAGATCTCTGGCTCTGACCTGTTTCCCGCGTTTTATCACTATTACCGAGACGATGAAACGGTCAAAATCTTTTTGCTGGGTGCTGCTGAGGGCGTGGGCGAGAAGGCCCGATCGCGCATCAATCAAAAGCTTCAGCGAAATATTGTGGTGGGCTCCTATTCGCCGCCCTATGGCTTTGAAGCAGATCCTGCCGAGGGCGATCGCATTTTGGAGCGAATCCAAGCTTCCGGAGCGACGGTTTTGGCGGTGGGCTTGGGCGCGCCGAAGCAGGAAAAGTGGATCGATCGCAATCGCGATCGCCTGCCCAACGTCAAGGTATTTATGGCGATCGGTGCCACCATCGACTTTGAAGCGGGACAGGTTGCGCGATCGCCCCGCTGGATGAGCCGCTTGGGCCTGGAATGGCTCTATCGAATTTTGATGGAGCCGCGCCGTCTGTGGAAGCGCTATGTCAGCGATGCGCTGCCGTTCATGGTGCTGGTTCTGACAGAGCGTTTGGGCTTCTATCGCGATCCGTTCCGAGATGAGCCGACCTATCTTCGCCCGAACCTGGGCGGGCGGGCGCGCTCCTAGTGGTTGGGCCGGAGATTGAGCCGGAGATTGGGCTGGTTGCTGAGCAGGCTGGCCCAGGCGTGTCACTCGTTAGGACTTCGGTGGTAAGCCAGGAACAGCACAGCAATAGAACCTGGGCTCTGTTGCTGTGCTGTTCCTGGTCTTGGGCTAGAGGTCTTGGGCTAGAGGTCTTGGGCTAGAGGTCTTGAGCTGGGGGCTCTGGGGGTCAGCAGGGGGCTGAACCAGTTGGCTCACTCAGCAATGCGGCGGGCTAGAAACAGGCAAGCAAAGTAAATGCTGCCCAGATAGATCGCAGCGATCGCGGGAATGAG
>JAAUQQ010000091.1 GCA_012032745.1 Synechococcales cyanobacterium RM1_1_8 | reverse complement strand
CGGCCACCTCGGTCTGGTGAATCCCCGCATACACCAGCGCGATCGCATTGTAGGAGTCGCAGAGCCCTGGGGACAGCTCGAGCAGGCGCGCCAGGCCCGAACGAGCGCCGCCCGAAGCCCCGCCAGCGTCCTGGGCATGAAAGGAGCCCAGTCGGGAGAAACCTCCATCTGGAAAATCCGCCTCCAGTTGATGAAACCCATCACCTGGATTCCCCTGATCTGGGGCGTGGTTTGCGGGGCCGCTGCCTCGGGCAACTACCACTGGGATCTGCGGGATCCCTTCCTGGCCGCTGCCTGTATGTTCATGTCCGGGCCGCTGTTGGCGGGCTACACCCAAACGATCAATGACTTTTACGATCGCGACATCGATGCCATCAACGAACCCTATCGCCCCATCCCCTCCGGGGCCATTTCAGTTCCCCAGGTGATCGTGCAGATTGTTGTCCTGCTCCTGGGCGGCATCGCCATCTCCATCGGCCTAGACCGAGCCGTGGGCCACGACTTCCCCATCATGTTGGTGCTGACCCTGTTCGGAGCCTTTGTCGCCTACATCTACTCCGCCCCCCCGCTCAAGCTCAAACAAAACGGCTGGGCTGGCAACTACGCCCTGGGAGCCAGCTACATTGCCCTGCCCTGGTGGGCGGGCCAGGCCCTGTTTGGCAACCTCGATTGGAAAATCATCGTCATTACCCTGGTCTACAGCCTGGCGGGCCTGGGCATTGCAGTGGTCAACGACTTCAAAAGTGTGGATGGTGATGCCCAGTTGGGCCTCAAATCCCTACCGGTTATGTTTGGCATCGACAAAGCAGCGCGGATTTGTGTCGCCATGATCGATGTGTTTCAGTTGGGCATCGCGGCCTACCTGCTCAGCATTCACCAAAATCTCTATGCCGTTCTCCTGATTTTGTTGCTGATCCCCCAAATTACATTTCAGGATATGTACTTTCTGCGCGATCCCCTGAATAATGATGTGAAATACCAAGCTAGTGCCCAACCCTTCCTAGTTTTGGGAATGTTGGTTGCCGCCTTGGCCATTGGCCATGCAGGCATTTAGCTCCATCCCCTGGGGTGGCTGGTGAGGATATCACTCAGTGAAAGATCCGCCTAACATAGGCTCCATCCAGGCATCTGCGAGGAAAAGCGGTGACTAAGTCCATTGAGGGCAAAAATTCAAAGCCCATCTCTGAGCAGAAGGCTGCGCCTAGCCCCGGCGATCGCCCCCCAAAACGGGGCTGGGGCAGACGCAAGCAGCGCCAAACCAAAGCCAAAACAGCAGCCAGTGGAAAGCTCGCTCCATTGCCGTCCAGCCCAGGCCCAGGGCAAGCAGCTCCAGGGCGGGCGATCGCCCTGCCCCCCGCCCTTCGCTCCCCCAAGCTGCCAGGTTTCATTTCCAATCTTGTCAAGATGCGCCGCTTCCAAATTGTCTCAGCGGTGATCATGGGAGGCAGCCTGCTCGCCGGCTGGGTTCTCTACGAACGTCAGCAGATCATCAATGGCCTACCGGACCCTGCCGAAGCCTTGACCTTCGCCCGCCGTGGCACTCTCACCATCAAGTCCTCCGATGGGGTGATTCTCCAAAAGCTGGGGCCTTCCACCCGCGATCCGGTCGAGATCGAAAAAATTCCTGAGATCCTCACCCAAGCCTTCGTGGCCTCAGAAGACAGTCGCTTCTATCAACACAGGGGCGTCGATTACCAATCCATCGCCCGCGCCCTCAAGGCAAACATCAGTGCAGGCGAAGTGGTAGAAGGGGGCAGCACCATCACCCAACAGCTCGCCCGCATCGCCTTCCTCGACCTCGAACAGACCGTCAACCGCAAGCTGCGCGAAGCGCTGTTGGCCCAGCGGATTGAGCAAAAGCTGACTAAAGACCAGATCCTGGAGCGCTACCTCAGCCTGGTGTACCTGGGCTCCGGAGCCTATGGCGTCGCCGATGCGGCTTGGATCTATTTTGGCAAGCCCCTGGACAAGCTCACCCTGGGCGAAGCGGCCACGATCGCAGGCGTGCCCCCCGCCCCCAGCAGCTACTCGCCGATTGAGAACCTGGACATCGCCCAGCAGCGGCGCGATATCGTGCTCCAGCGCATGGTGGATGCGGAATACATCACCCAGGCCCAGGCCGATGAGGTGATGGCCCAAGACTTGGTGATCAATCCCAAGGAGCCCAAGTATTTCGACAGCCTGTCACCCTACTTCACCACCCATGTGAAAAAGGAGCTGGCCAGGTACCTGACCCAGGACCAGATCGAAGCGGGGGGCCTGACGATTGAAACCAGCCTCAATCTGAAATGGCAGGATTATGCTGCCCAGATGGTGGTGGATTTTGTCGAAAACGAAGGCTACTACCAGCGCTTCGATCAGGCAGCCTTTACCGCCATTGACCCCCGCACCGGGGCCATCAAGGTCATGGTGGGCGGCGCGGACTTTAGCGACAGCGAGTTCAACCGCGTCACCCAGGCCCAGCGCCAGCCCGGCTCGACGTTCAAAACCTTTGTGTATACAGCCGCGATCGCCGCTGGCTTCTCCCCCTATCGCGGCTACAAAGACGTGCCGATCGAGGTCGATGGCTATAAGCCCAAAAACTACGGCGGCAAGCACATCGGCAACGTCGATATGCTCCAAGCGATCAAGTCTTCGATCAATACCGTCGCCCTGCGTACCCTGCTAGAGGTGGGTTACCAACCGGTGATCAAGATGGCTCGGGGCATGGGCATTGAATCGAAGATGGAGGAGACCTACTCCCTCTCCCTGGGCGCTTGGGAGATGAATGTCCTGGAGATGACCAGCGCCTATGGAACCTTGGCCAATGAGGGCAAGCATGTCCAGCCCCACGGTATCCTCAAGGTGCTCAACAGCAAAGGCGATGTGATTTTGATGGCAGCCAAGAATTTAAGCCCAAGAAAGTCGTCGATGATGGCACCTCGGCAATCATGACCTGGATGCTAGAGCAGGTGGTCACCAGCGGTACGGGGGCCCCGGCTTCCCTGGCGATCGCCCGGTGGCAGGCAAGACCGGCACCTCGGAAGAAGCTCGGGATCTGTGGTTTGTTGGCTACATTCCCCAGATGGCGGCAGGGGTCTGGCTGGGCAACGATGACAACTATCCCACCAGCGGCAGCAGCGGCACCGCTGCGTCCCTCTGGCACAGGGTGATGCAGGAAATCACCGCCGACATGAAGGTGGAGGAATTCCCCTCCCTGCCGGATTTGAACAGCCGCAAGGGCAGCATCAAAGCTGAGCCCATCCAGCCCGGCAGCTTGATTGAGGGCAGGCCAGAACCTCCAAAGCAGGAGTATTCCGGCTCCGGGCAAGATAGCGGCGGCTATTATGAGCCCGAACCCGAGCCCTACTACGAGCCTGAACCCGAGCCCTACTACGAGCCTGCGCCGGAGCCCTACTACGAGCCCGCGCCCGAAGCGTCCTACGCGCCTGCACCGGAGCCCTACAATGAGCCTGCACCGGAGCCCTACAATGAGCCTGCGCCGGAGCCCTACTACGAGCCGGAGCCCTATTATGATCCAGCCCCTGCTCCCGTGGCCCCGCCGCCGCCGCCGCCGCCGTTGCCGCAATAGTTTCGGCCCATCCCTCAGTAACGTCTGCCCCGATAACGTACAGTAACGTCAGGCAACGTCGCAGTAAGGATAACGCAATGAATTTGACTCAGTTTTTGGCGATCGGCAATGGTAACACTGGCGAGGGCCTGCCCCTAGCCTTCACCTTGGTTTATGCACTGGGCTTTATCGCTGCCGTGGTTGGCGGGTCGCTGGCTTGGTACAACTCCAAGCGGCCAGCGGGCTGGGAAGGGCAGGAGCGGCCCAGTTTTGTTCCCAAAATCAACACAGGCGAAGACAACGAGACGCCCTCGGCGGATTCTGGCGAGGAATAAAGAATAGTCCAGCCCGAGCACTGGCGAACTCCCAGCGGCTTGGCGGCTCGGGCGGCCTAGCCTTCGGACAGCCGCTGACTCCAGGTGCGGTAGAAATTTTGGATGGTGGCGAGGATGGCCTTGGCGCTGGGTTTCTCAACACTACAGGTGGTTTCGATCGCCTGGATGTGGCTCAACAGCTTGGCTTCTTCCACCTCGATGTTGTTGTCGCTGTAGACCAATCCGGCGATCGCCTCCAGCAAACTGCTGCACCGCTCCAGGTCTGGATGCTTGCCCAAATAGTCTTCAATCCAGCGGTGGCATTGTTCTGGCTTGACCTGGACTAATTCATAGAGGTAAGGCTTCAGCTCCGGATCCTCCGCCAGGCCCTGTTCCTGGGCGAGCTGCCTAAGGTACTGGCGCTCTTCAATCTGGATCGAGCCATCGATCCAAGCGGCACCAATCAAAATTTTGAGTAGATCCTTTGCTCGAGTCTCAACGGCCATAGTGACTCGCTCCTAAATTGGAAGAGAGGGGTAAATTCAGTTACCTGAATCATCGCCAGCCTAGCGTGATCCCCTCAGCAGACAAGGTCGGCCAAGGATAATCTTTACAAGCCTTGCTCAGCATTTGATGGCCCTAGCGGTGTTCGCCTTGGCGCAGGGCCACCATGAAAAATCCATCCATGTTGTCGCGGTGGGGCCAAACCTTGACCCAGCCCTCGGGGGTCGCAAATCGCCCAGGGGGAGACGTGGGCGGCGGCGGCTCGATGTGCCAGCGGGGGTGATGCTGGAGGAACTGTGCAATCACCGCTTCATTTTCCGCTGGGTTGAGGGTGCAGGTGGCATAGACCAACAGCCCCTGGGGCTTGACCCAGGTGGCCGCCGAATTGAGCAGCGCCGTCTGTAGCGGAACCAGGCCTTGGATCAGCTCGGGGGTCTGCCGCCAGCGGGCATCGGCATGGCGGTGGAGGGTGCCGAGGCCGGAGCAGGGGGCATCGACGAGGACGCGATCGGCCCGTTCGGCAAACTGGGGCTGGTGGCGGCTGTCGCCTTCGAGCAGGCGGATGTTTTTGAGCCCGAGGCGTTTGGCGTTTTGCTTGAGCTTGCGCAGGCGGGAGGCGGTGCGATCCAAGGCCCAGAGCACGCCGCGATTGTCCATCAGTTCGGCCAAGTGAGCGGTCTTGCCGCCGGGCGCAGCACAGGCATCGATCAGGGTTTCGCCGGGTTGGGGATCGAGCAGATGGCCCACCAACTGGGCGCTGGCATCCTGGACCATCCACCAGCCCGCTTCAAATCCGGCCAGGGCCTTGACCGGGCCGGTGGGGCCGAGCAATCTCAAGGCCTGGGGTAGGCCCAGAATGGCTTGGGGGGAGAGCTGTTGGTCATTGAGAGCCTGTTGGGCCTGGGCGAGGGAAGTCCGGAGGGGGTTGATGCGCAGGTCCAGGCTGGGCGGACGGTTGAACCATTCGGCCAGGGCTTGGATTTCCCCTTCGGGGAGCTGCGATCGCCAAATCTCCACAATCCAATCCGGAAAGCTCTGCTGAATACCCAGGTGCTGGGAGGCATCGGCGGGCAATGGAAGGGGATCGACCAGCGGCGGGGGACTGCGATCGGGTTCGGTCCCAGCAGGCTCCGGAGCCTTGCGCAGCCGCAGGTACTGACGCAGCAGCCCATTGACCACCCCCGCCAACCCCGCCAAGCCCTCCTGCTTCGCCAGTTCCACCGTGGTATTGACCGCTGCGCTGGGGGGAATATGGTCCAGGTAGCGCAGTTGATAGAGGCCGAGGTGGAAGAGACTGCGCAGATCGGGGGGTTGGGCCAGGGCGGGCTTTTTGGCCAGGGCATCGACCAGGCTATCGAGGGTGCGCTGGCGGCGGATGCAGCCATAGACTAGCTCCGTGGCAAGGCCGCGATCGCTCGGCTGGAGCGGCGTGGATTTGAGCGCCCGGTCCAGGGCCACATCGGTATAGGCCCCACCATGGACGGCGCGCAGGGCTTGGAAAGCCACGGTGCGAGCGCTGGAACTGTTCGGGGCAGCGGCCTGGGGGGAATGGGGAGAGTGAGGCGAGTTAGAAGACAAGGGCGATTGGGGCGAGGGGAATGGGGCTTGGAATTCGGGCGCGGCGATTTCGTCGGTTTCCTCGGTCGGCTGCTTCGGTCGGTTTCTATTGTTGCAGCTCGGTTGGGCTTAGAGGATGTTTGAGAATTCGCCAAGGCCAGCGATCCCATACCGAACAGGTTAGACTGTGCCTACTTTTTTGAGCAAAGGTACGGGCTATGGGCACCATCGGCTACAGCCAAAGCTATTCTCAAACATCCTCTTAGGGAAATGGGGGGAATAGGAATGGGGCTGAGGTTAGGTCAGGCCTAGAAGTCCAGTCCGGATAAGGCATCCCTTGGACTGAGCAACAGATAAAGGCAGGGAATAATCACCAGAGCCGTCACCGTCGCCATCGTGAGGCCAAAAATAATCGCACTGGCCAAGGGCAACCAAGTGGGATTAGTCAAGGCCAAGGGAATCAAACTCACAATTGTCGTCAGACTGGTGGTCAAAATCGGACGAAAGCGATCGCGCAATCCCCCCAGGGCCGCATCCCGCAGCCGCTCCCCCTCCGCCTGCCGCCGATTCATTGTATCCACCATGACAATGGCATCGTTGACCACAATGCCGACCATGGCGATGATCCCCACAAAGGCCGTGAACGAAAAGGCAATCCCCGTCCAATAAAACCCCCAGATTACCCCCACCAGGGCAAAGGGCACCGACAGGAGAATAATCAAAGGCTGGGCAAAGGACTGAAGTTGCAAGGCCAGCACAGCAAAGACCAGCAGGATCGCCAGGGCCAGCGATCGCCCAGCCGAAGCGAAGGTCTCAGCCTGTTCCGCCACCTCGCCCCCCAGCCCATAGCCATAGCCCTGGGGCCAATTGCGCTGGACCTGTTCGAGCTGGGGTTTAAGCTGGGCCATCACCTCCCACGGTGATGCCTTCCACCTGGGCCATCACCGTCACCGTGCGCTGGCCATCGCGATGGGTAATCGACAGGGGCGTTTCCCCCCGCACCATTTCCACCACCGCCGCCGCAGGCACCCCCGGTCGGTTGGGGTCGCGGCCAAAAAAGCGTATGGCCAACAGTTCCTCCGGGCGGGTGGGGCCACCCAGGGCTCCGGCGCGGGAGGGCCAGGCGGTGCTGAGCTGCATTTCTAAACTGTCGCCGCCTTCCCTGGGCGAAAAGTCGCCCAGGTCCGTGGAGCTGGTGTAGTAGCGAGCCTGCTGGGCCAGGTCCGCTGCGGTCAGGCCGTAGAAACTCAGGGCTTCTCGCTTGGGGAAAAACTTGAGGTCTGGCTGGAGCGCTCCCAGGTTGTCCCGCACATCTCGCACTCCCGCGATTTGGCCCAGGGCGAGCTGCACCTGGCCAGAGAGTTGCCGCAGCACCTCCAGGCGATCGCCCTGGATCTGGATTTGGATTGGATCTTTGCCGTTGGCGAGCTGTTCGCCGCTGACGGTTGCGGTGGCACCGGGATAGCTGACCAGCAGGGCCTGGAGGTCGCTGCGCAGGGCATTTAGGTATTCAAAGGAGGGGCGATCTCGCAACCAGGTTCCCGCCCGGTTAGCCCCACCTCGGGGCAACAACACCGCCGAGAAACCGATCAAATGATTGCCCCGGTTGGGAATCAAACTGTCGGCCCCCACCAGGTTACTGCGCTGGCCCACATCCTTGATCACCGTCTCAAAATAGGGTTGTTGTCGCAACAGCTCCCCCACCTGATCGGCCACCTGCTGGGCTTCCTCCAGGGTGGCAGGCGGAGCCAGCTCCAGGTTGACACTGGCCAAGCGCCCATCGGGCTGGGGAAAAAACTCCACGGAAATCTGGCTGACCAGCAGCAGGGAAACCAGCACCAGTCCCAGGGCTCCGCCGCTCCAAGCCAGGGCGGTGCGGCGGTTGCGCAGGGGGCCATGGCGGCTCCAGTTACTGAAATATTGGGCCATGTTGGCGCTCAGGCGATCGGTGGCACTTTGGCGCTGGCCGGGTCGCCCCCGCACCAACACATAGCGGGACAGGGGCAAGGCCACCAGCAGGGCAATGGCCAAACTCAGGGCCAGGCAGAGAATAATCGTCCAGGGCAAAATGCGAATGAAGTTGCCCATGGTGCCGCGAATCGCCATCAGGGGCACCAGGGCCAAAATGGTGGTGAGCTGTCCTGCCAGGGTGGGCAGGGCATATTGTTCCACGGTTTGGACCACGGCTCGGTCGAAGCTCAGCCCCGAAACCGTCATCGCTTCATGCATCCCCTCCATGATCAAAATGAACACATCCACCAGCAGCCCCAGGGCAATCACCATGCCCACCAGCACAATTGTGTTCAGGGTTTGTCCGCAGAGCCACAGCAGGGCTAGGGTGCCGAGGAAGGTGAGGGGAATCGCCAGACTGGCAATCAAGCCCGCCCGCCAGGACAGCGTCAGCATCAACACGACAAAGACCGCGATCGCCGCCTGCAACACATTGCCACCCAGGTCGCTCAGCTCCGCCCAGATCTTCTCCCCATCGTTGAACACAATCTGGTAGTCCAGGCGGGCGGGCCAGTCCGGCGCGGCCTTAGCGCGGGCCAATTCCGCCAGCAGGCGATCGATCACCTTGAGGGAATCCTGGCCGGGCATCCGCGTCACTTCCAGGGTAACCACAGGTTGATAGGCTTCCCCCCCGCGACTGACAAAGGCGAGGCTATCGGCCTGTTTTAGCTCGCGCCTCACCTGGGCCAGTTCCCCCAGCAGGACGGTGCGGCCACCGTTGCCCCCAGCGTTGATGCCGCTGCTGGCAGCGCCGGGGGGATTGCGCGGCATTTCGCCCAGGCGGGAAATAGGCAGCGATCGCAGATCCGCCAGCTCCCGAAAGCGGCCATAGAGCCGGAGCTGTCCGCCCATGGCCTCACTCTCCAGCTCATCCAACGGCACATCTTGGTTGGCTTGGCGAATGGTCTGGGCGACGGTTTGGGGCGAAATGCCGAGCTGGGCCAGGCGCAGGGGATCGAGCTGGATTTGGATGACTTCGCTGCGATCGCTCCCAGGACCACCCGGTTCACCCCCGCCAGGGCTTCGAGTCGCTGTTGCAACTGTTCAGCGGTTTGGCTCAACAGTTCCGGTGGCCCATCCCCCGTCAGAGCCAGCATCAGAATCGGGGCATCGCTAATGGAATGCTGATTGAGCAGAGGGGCTTCGACCCCCTCGGGGAAGTGGGATTCTGCCAGGGCGATGGCTTCGCGCAGGCGCTGAATCGATTCAGTCACATCCGCTGCGGTGGTGAACTCCACCCGCACCACGGACAGGCCGCTGTAGGAAGCGCTGTCCAGCTTGGCGATGGTTTCCACGGCCTTGAGTTCATCTTCAATCGCCTGGGTGACCTGCTGTTCCATGGTTTCGGGATCGGCCCCCGGCCAGCTCGTCCGCACCATGGCCACGGCGATTTCCAGGTCTGGGTTGGCTTCCTTGGCCAGGGCTCCATAGCCCAGCAGTCCGCCCACCGCCAGCAGCAAGCCCAGCAAAATGGCAAAATAGGACGCAGCAAAAAAAACTGAACCCAGCGGTTGCTGCGGGGTTGATTCAGGGGTGAACCGTCTGGGGCGCGATCGCCCCAGGCTGGCGGTCCAGGCGGGGATGGCTGCCGAGGGACAGGCCGCTGGCTAGATTGAGTCTCGGAGCGAGGGGAGGAGGGATGGGGGGGGGTGATGCAAGGCTGAGTAATGGGGAGGAGGGCAATGGGGAGGAGGGCAATGGGGAATAGGGCGGTTCGAGTTTTGTCAGTCAATCAGGTGCCTTTCCAGGGCAGTGCTGAATCGGCTAAATCGGCCTAGTTCAGGTCTGACTTTCCTGGCAATTCAGCGGACCAGTTCGTCCCTAGGCCATCGAGCAACTGCACCGGCATATTTCCGGCCAGGCGGCTTTGGCCTTCCACCACAACGGCTTCCCCCACGCCCACGCCGCTGAGGATTTGCTGCTCCGTCAGGCCACTGATGCCCAGTTGCACCGGGCGCTGCTGGGTCAGGGCTAGGCCTCGATTGGGGCGGCGATCGCCCTTACCCACGCTGGCTGATCCAGGCAAAACTGGCATTGACGCACCTGTTGCAGACACATCTTTTTCGAGCGCATCTGCCACAAACACATAGGGCTGGCGATCGCGATAGACCACCGCTTCCAGGGGCACCGTCACCGCCGCCTCAGCCGTTGCGGTGACAACCATTGCCGTCACCCAATCTCCATGCTGGAGCAACTCGCCACCCCGCTCAATGGCGATGGTGACCTGGCGCGATCGCAAGCTCGGATCGATGGCTGGGGCGATCGCCATCACCCGCCCCTGAATGGGACTCTGCATTTGACTCTGAACTGGATTGGCCTGCTCCAGCCCCAGACCTGAGCCCGGTTCTGAGCCTGATCCTGAACCCAGTTCTGGCTCAGAAGCTTGGGTCAGAACAAACGCCACCTGTCCCAGTTCTGCCTGCAACTGACCATCGGCGGGCAGCGCCACCTCCACCACCAGCTCCATCGGGTCATACAGCACAATCGGCACCGACCCCGCGCCATCGGCTTGATCGAGCTGGGCCGTGCCGCCCTGGGGCACATAATACTCCCCCAGGCGCAGGTTCAAATGGCCCACCAAACCATCGAAAGGCGCATATAGCTTGGCCTTTTCCATCGCCAAGGTCGCCTGGGCCACACCGGCCTCTGCCGTCGTAATCCGCGCGCCCGCTGCCTTTAGTTGTCCTTCGGTGGCAAGCTGCTGGGCCCGAGCTGCGCTCACTTCCCCCTGGGCTGCGCTCACCCGCGCCTCCGTCGCCCGCAGCCCCGCCAGGGCATCCTGGACCTGATTGCGCCGCACATCTAAGTCGCTGGGGGAAACAATGCCTTGCTGGGCGAGGCCCTCATAGCGCCGCAGCTCCGTTTCAGCCAGGTTCAGCGCCGAACGACTGCGATTCACCTGGGCTTCGGCCTCCGCCACCTGGGCTTGGGCCTGGGCCACCTGGGCCTGGGCTACCGCCACCTGGGCCTGCCGGGCGACCTGCTCCTGCTGGGCTTCGGTGACCCGCGCCTGGGCTTGGTCCCGATCGCTCTGGAGCTGGCGATCGTCCACCGCTGCCAGGAGCTGACCGGCCCGGACGCGATCGCCTGGCTGCAATGGCTGGCCCGTTGGCCCCTGGGCAATGAAGGTGACCTTGCCCGCCAGATCGAAGCTCAAGTTGCGAAAACGCCGGGCCTGCACCCGACCGCTACCGGAACTCCAGGCTTGGAGCGTAGCGCGCTGGGCGGTGACGGTGCGTACGGAGAGAGGGGGGGTTCGAGCCGCAGGAGCTGGGGGGGGCAGGGGGCGATCGCCAAGCGCGATATCCAGTAGCGGATGCTACTAGTAGCCCGAGCACCGCTAGCCAGCTCACCCAGGATTGCGATCGCGGGCCCAGCCCCAAGGGGGCGCGAGGCGGCGAGGACCGATCTGCCTCGTCGTCGTCTAAGCCAATTGGTTGAGACGACGGCGACACTGGCTTTGGAGCTCCATGGGCAGACTTCGGGGCAACGGCTGTAATCGTTTCGAGACTGCGAACGGATGTCGCTGGAAATGCATCGGACCGCTGAGTCATGGCTGAATCCTAGGTCAGGGAAAACACGCATGTGTGGTTTCGTAACATCATATGTGGAAATACATATGCCGCTGCGGTATCCCTCAAAATTTCATCACAGCCTGCCCAGCAGCGTTGCACGGAGACCGCGCTCCTCAAGCAAACGCCCGCAGCTTGGCAATCAAGTGGTCAAAATAGGGCGCGAGCTGACCGGCCTGCTCCGGCAACCGACCCTGGCTTTCTGCCTTCAGCGCCTCCAGCCCCGCCACCATGGGCGGCAGCGGCACCGCCATCTCCCGATACAGCTCATTCATCGCCGCCAGCCCCGCCGCGCTCGTAAACTCGGCGCTGTCCGTGGCAATGCCATAGGTGATACAGCGCAAAAACTGCCAAAAATCCCGCCAGCAGGCCTGGGCGCGGAATTCTGGATAGAGCGCCCCGCCGGGTTCCGTAATGCCCGGATAGTTCGCCAGCACCTGCCGCCGGGCATCGGTGACGATCGCCTCAGCCTGATCTCGCAAATAGGCCGCCGCCGCCGCCCCCGGCCCCGCCCCCTCGGCCAGGGCCGCTAGATCTGCATCGCTTAAATAGCGCTTGCCATCGTCCGCTGCCTGGAGCCGGGCGATCGCCGCTGCCCCGTAGCGCCCCCCCAGGCCTCAAAACTGACAATCCGCGCCTGGGGAATGAGCTGTTTGGCGCGATCGCTCAATTCAAAGGCCATATTTGAAATTCCCTCTAATTATGTAATGCGGACCAATTCAATGCAGACAGGCCAGCATTATCCCACCCCGATTTGGCCAAGGCTGAGGAGGAGCTAGATAGACTGGCACAGCGCCTGGCACCAAACGTTTTTTGGGGTTGACCACAAGCCCAACATCCAAGAGCTCCTGGGCCGATCGTTCAAGCGGCCAGCCGCCAACCGCAGCTTGCGATACCGAAGTCAAACCACCCAAAACCTTCGCCTAGCAAGGACTTGAAGAATTGCCGTAGCTTGTGTAACAAAGTATTGCTTTGTTTTTAATATTGCCCCCTTCCGCCACGGCCATCCCCTAGTCTTAGTTTCGTGAAGGGCGGCTGCTTCCAACCCAAGCACCTGCCCAACCACTATGAATCCGGCTTTAAATTCAAGGAGATAAGAATGCTCGACGCATTTTCCAGAGCTGTAGTCAGCGCCGATGCTAGCACCTCTTGTGTGACCGACCTGGCCGCCCTCAAGAACTACATTGCAGAAGGCAACAAGCGCCTCGATGCAGTCAACGCGATCGCTTCCAACGCTAGCTGCATCGTGTCCGACGCTGTCGCCGGTATGATCTGCGAAAACCAAGGCCTGATCCAGGCCGGGGGCAACTGCTACCCCAACCGTCGCATGGCCGCTTGCCTGCGCGATGGCGAAATCGTTCTGCGCTACATCTCCTATGCCCTGCTGGCTGGCGATGCCTCCGTGCTGGATGACCGCTGCTTGAACGGCCTCAAAGAGACCTACTCTGCCCTGGGCGTGCCCGCTGGCTCCACCGCCCGCGCCGTGCAGATCATGAAGGCCGCTTCCCTGGCTCACATCAACGACACCAACACCGAAGCTCAAGCTGGCAAGCGCTTCAAGCAAATGGGTGCTCAGAAGGGCGATTGCTCTGCTGTTACCGCTGAAGCAGGTAGCTACTTTGATCGCGTGATTTCCGCCCTCAGCTAAGTCCCTTTGCGACTTCGGTCACCTGACTGCTGAAGACTTCTGAAATTAAACCTCGATCAAAATACATCTGGAGATAAACAATGAAATCTGTTGTTACCACTGTGGTTACCGCCGCTGATGCAGCCGGCCGCTTTCCTTCTTCCTCTGACCTCGAATCCGTCCAAGGTTCTATCCAGCGCGCTTCGGCTCGCATGGAAGCGGCTGAAAAGCTCGCTGGCAACATCGACAACGTTGCTAAAGAAGCCTATGCCGCTTGCATCAAAAAGTACCCCTACTTGAACGATGCTGGCGAAGCCAACTCCACCGACACCTTTAAGGCCAAGTGCGAGCGCGACATCAAGCACTACATGCGCTTGATCCAGTACTGCCTGGTTGTGGGCGGTACCGGTCCTTTGGATGAGTGGGGTATTGCTGGTGGCCGCGAAGTTTACCGCGCCCTCAACCTGCCCACCGCTCCCTATGTGGAAGCTTTGAGCTTCGCCCGTAGCCGTGGTTGCGCTCCCCGCGATATGTCTGCCCAAGCGCTGGTTGAGTACAACGCTCTGCTGGACTATGTGATCAACTCCCTTTCCTAGGTTGTTATCATTTTGGTTCTGGGGTCTGGGCGTTAGAGTCTAACGTTTTGATTTAGAGCCATCTGCTAAGGACTCTTGATCATAGCTAAGCCTTTGGGTGGTGCTTTGATTCAGGGGTCTTTAGTTTTTTAGCTATATCGCGGGAAGCCCCGCGCCATAATCTTTGATTTGGCGTCGGGATGAAAGTAGGCGAGTCGAAGTCTGCTGCCTGAACCATGTTTGGAAAAACGAGTGAAGACAGCGAGGCTGAGACG
>JAAUQQ010000090.1 GCA_012032745.1 Synechococcales cyanobacterium RM1_1_8 | reverse complement strand
GAGCTGAGGCACCTGCTGATGCGCCCGCTGATGCACCTGCTGAGACCCCCGCTGAGACCCCCGCTCCCTAAGAGGATGTTTGAGAATAGCTTTGGCCATAGCTGATGGTGCTAATAGCCCGTACTTTTGCTTAAAAAAGCGGGCACAGTCTAGCCTGTTGGCTATGGGATCGCCGGCTTTGGCGAATTCTCAAACATCCTCTAAGCACGAGTTGCCCCAGTCCTGACGGCCAGCCCAGGCCGCCTGGGGATTGGGGACCGCAACGGTCCAGATCCACTGGGCCAGATCGCCCAAACATCTCAAACAAGAGGAGGGAGCGGTGCATTGGAGCCCGCTACCTCCTTTGTTATTAGATTAGGACCATGCTAGGAGCATACTAGTAGCAGTGCTTGGGGCCAGTGCTGTAGATCCAGGGTTTGCGGTCTATTGTCCCCGAGACCCGTGAGCATAGAACGGGGGAAACGGGGAAACAGCGGGGCGGTTGGCATGGGATCGGCGTTCAAGCTTAAGTTTTTGTGGATCGGGAGCATCGCGCAGCGCAGGGCTACCCGTTGGAGCATCGTCGCAGTCTCTGCCCTGGGCTTGGGCGGGATGCCTGGCCCGGCCTTGGCCCTGCCGCCAGCAGAGGATGTGCCGGAGGAGGTGCTGCGCTCGGAGCTGATTTTGCAGGGGCGATCGCCCTGGACAACCGCCCCCTAGGCCCGGATGACTACGCTGCCCTCGAAGCAGCGCTGGCCCAGTTTCCCGAGGATGCCGTTGCGGTCCACCCCGAGCTACAGTCGCTGCTGTTCCAGCTCAAGCTGCTCAAGCTTCTGAAGGATATTGTTCCATTTTTCTAGGGCGCTTTGCTTGCTTTTGGCCTTCTCTCTCGGCCCTCTCTCTCGGCCTTCTCTCTCGGCCCGTCCTCCAGTGGTGATTAGAGCCTGAATCTATGACGATTGATGCCGTTCAACAAGCCTATCAAGCCCAGCTCCAGCAGTTTTATGGGGATCAATCCCTGGCCGATGAAACCGAACGGCTGCTGTTGACCGGGGCTGGGCCTTTTGCCAACCATGTGATGCCTTCCCTCAAGCAGCCGGAAAACCGGGAGGGGATGCCAGCGGCCATGTTGGCGGCCTATGACTACTATGCCGAGCAGATCGCCGCCCAGGATTTGGGGCGGGTGGATGGGGTGACCTTGCTGGTCGGTGAGCAGATTACCTTTGGGGTTGCCGTCACGACCGATGGTGAGGATGGCTGGATTGAGGTCTATGACATTGAAGGGCAATTGCTGGGAGCCGCGCGCACCTACCTCGATCAGGTCCAGTGGGGCGAGCGGGAGCAGATGCGATCGCTGGTCGAAACCTCAGCGCTGCCGCCAGAACTGGAGGCTAGGCTGTCGGCCCTGGGGCTTTGATTAGCTCAAAAGCGGGCTGCTCTCAAAAGCGGGCTGCTCAAAAGCTCACGGCATCCGCCTTCAGCTCCAGCCGATTGATAATTTTCCCGGCGGTGGCATCGGCGGGATAGCCCTGGGGGCCAATGGTGAGCATGACATCCTCGGGGCGCTCCCGAATCACCGTACTGACCACCAAATCTCGCCAGCTATTGGTCCGGGTTGCGCTCAGGAGAATCGGCTCGCGGATGCGCTCCGTCTTGGAGACAAAAATAAAACTCTGGGGGCCAGCGCCCCGGAAGGTCAACAGGGCACAGCCGCTGAGGCTGCACCAGTTTGGCCCCTGGAGCAGCACAAGGGCATCGTTGAGCCCATCGCCATCTAGGTCGTGGTAGGCGGCTTTGTAGGCGATCGCCTCCGGGGCATCATCGTTCCTGCGCAAAAAGTCATTCAGAGCGGTGGTGACATCTGCCTCCGTTGAGGGTGACACTGCTTCGGGCGAGGAGGATTCGGAGGGGGGCGGCTGGCAGCCGCCCAAGCCGATGGAGAGCGCCAGGGCGAATCGGCTTGCGGACCTGGCCAGAGCATGGAGCTTCATTCGCTGGGTTCCAGGGGGGATGGCGGGGAATCTAGGCGGGGGATAGGCCTCCGAAGGCCACGGGCCAGGTGCTCCAGATGAACAGGGCAACGGCGGCGATCGCCAGCACCACCTCCAGCAAATTGCCGACGATCGAACCCAGCGCCACCGCCACACTCACCTTGAGGGACTGTTCCAGACGGGGCTTGAGGGCGAGCTGGCCCCGGTAGAGAAACTCGCCCAGGAATGCGCCCAGGACTGCACCAAACAAAATCCCCAACAGCGGCCCGCCCAGGGGCAGCGCTGGCAACAGGCCAAAGAAGCCCGCCACCATGCCCAGCACGGAGCCAAACTGAGCCCAGTTACTGGCCCCCACCTGGCGGGCTCCCCAGTAGGCCGCGAACCATTCCATGCCAGCGCTGAGGATCAGGGCCGTGAAGATTAAGATCAAGGGCCAAAGGGCGATGGAAAACTGGGTGAACACACACCAGACCAAAATAGCGACCAAGATCAAGCTCGGCCCCGGCAGGCCCGGAACCACGGCCCCCAGCACCCCCACCCCCATGGTGGCGATCAAGATCCAGTACAGAACGGTTAACTCCATGGCATTTTCCAGGGCTAGGGCGAACAGGGATGATTTGGGCTAGGACCGGCCTAGAACTGCTGTCCAAGACTGGGACAAAATGGGACTCACGAGCCAGGCAATGCAGCCCCATCCCTTGGCTGGGGCTAGGGCAGGCGAGGCCGGGCAATTTGATTGAAGCGCGCTTGGCCATCTTCGAGCTGGGCCGGAATGCCGTTGGGGAAGGCCTCTGCGATCATCGATTCCAGCTCCTCGGCGCGATTGCCGGGGTTGGGGTGGGTACTAAAAACTCAGGCGGGGCTCCGCCGCCACCATTGGCTGAGGCGAGGATTTCCATCAGTTCGACGATGCCTCGGGGATCGTAGCCCGCTTCGACCATGAACTGGAAGCCGAGGCGATCGCTCTCCAGTTCATCTTCGCGGCCATATTGGAGACTCAGGAGCTGGTTGACCGCTTGGGCGATCGCCGCTGCATTGCGACCCCCCCCATAGTCATCGCTGGCGGCCACCCCCACGGCATTCACCAAGGAGACCCCAAGCTGCTGCTTGGCGATATGTTCTGCGCCATGGCGACCGACGACATGGCCGATCTCATGGCCCAACACCGCCGCCAGTTGGGCTTCATCCCGCAGCCGCCGCATCAGCCCAGCCGTCAAAAACACCTGGCCCCCCGGCAGGGCAAAGGCATTGATCGTTTCGGCATCCCTCAACAAATAAAAATCAAACTGGTAGGGCGACTGACGAGCAGAAGTCTCGCTCACCAAAACCTCCCCCACCGCATCCACGTAGGCCTGGAGCTGTTCATCGGGATAGAGCCCGCCATGCTGCTGGGCCATCTGGCCACGGGCTTGGAGCCCAATCACCTGCTCTTGCTGGGGGCTGAGCTGCACCCGCTGCTTTTCCCCGGTGACAGGATTAACATCCGTGGAGCTGTAGTAATTAATCAGTCCGAACAGGGCGAACAGTCCGCCAATGACCAGGCGCAGGAGCAGTTTCCTCACGCTGAGCCTCCCAAGTTGAGTGATGTCCCGAGCAATGCCCCAAGCAAGTGATTCAAGACCTGAATCCCCCGGCGGCAAGCGGCTATTTTGTTGCCTTGAGCGTATTTTGAAGGATCCTGCTGCATTTTGTAACGCAGGTTCGTAAACTTCAATAACTCGCCTTGGAATTGACGCCCGGAATTAGAATTAACGCCCGCAATTAACGCCCGAATTCAAGCACCCTAGCAAACCCGTCAATCGGGCTCAATCAAATACTGCTTCCCCCGCCGCTTCCTCGCCTCCATCGCCCGTTCCAAGACGCTCAGCAGACCTGGGGCTTCAGTTTGCAACGCCAACAGCAGGCGCTCTCCCTCGTCTTCTTCCTGGGGATCGAAGCCGGTCTTCATCACATTGGCCAGGCGGGGAATGGCCATTTCATCCACGAGCTGGACCAGGCCATGGAGGCAGCGATTGAACTGCCGCTCCGTCAGCTCGGCATCTTCCAGGGGAAACTCAATGATGGCGCGGATTTCGCCATCGGAGGGATCATATTCCCACTGGAGCATTTTGGTTTCCCAAGAGATGCTCAACATGGTTTGCAGAATGGCTGATTTGTGGGGATGATCTTGGATATCGGCCAAGATCTGCGGCGCGTAGATCGAGAAGAACTCCCCATCCTCTTCTAGCTCCACCACAATCAGGAGGTGCTCAATGCTCTCGCCTTTGACGCCGGTGTAGATTCGCTGATCGTCAGCATCAAGGCGATACTTCCAACCTTTGCGGTCTAAAAATTCGGAGATTTGCTGTACGGATGTGCCCATGGCCAGCGGTGGGTAGAGGATGGGGGGAGCAGCGGTGGGGAGGAATTCTAGAGGTCAGAGGCTGCGCTAAAGAAAACATCCTAGGGATATCGTTTCAGGGAATTATGCAATCTGAGGTGTGGAATACCGGTCGTGAAATCCAGACCATAGCAGGGCATGGAAGGCCGCGAGCCGTGGTGGGCGGCAAAAATAATTGACCAACGAAAAATCGCGCCAAGGGCAGAGTAGCCGTTGGTAGACGCTGGCTTTGTGATCCTTAGCTCTGATCTCGCGGTTCTTTGTTTTTGATGGACAGAGCTTTTAGGGACAGAGCTGTTGGTCTACCTGGCGGAGCAGGTCGGCACGGCTGTGGCTGTTGTCTAGGACGACATCAGCGCGATCGCATTTTTCGGCCAGGGGCATCTGGGCGGCAATTCTGGCATCGGCCTCGGCTGGACTGAGGCCATTGCGGGCGATCAGGCGCTGGCGCTGCTGTTCAGCGGTGCAGTTCACCACCCAGGTTTCGGTGACGCGGTGGGTGAGGTTGGCTTCGAACAGGAGGGGAATGACGAGGATGAGGATGGGGGCCTGGGGAAGGGCGGCGATCGCCCGATCAAATTGCCCGGCCACATCGGGATGGATTTGGGCTTCGAGCCAGCGGCGCTCGGCGACATCCCCAAAAACAATGGTCCCCAGGCGAGCGCGATCGAGGGGAGCGGGCGCGGGTTCCGGGAGCAGGATCTCGGCTCCGTAGCGGTCTAGGATGCGCTGCCAGATCCCACCGCCGGGCTCGACGGCAAGGCGGGCATAGCAATCTGCATCCAAGATCGGCAGACCATGAACCGTTGCGAGGTGCTCTGCCACGGTGGTTTTACCGCTGGCGATGCCGCCCGTGAGGCCGATTTTGCGCTGGCGAACTGGGGAAGGGACCATGGCAGGAAATCATGAGGCAGCGCCAGAGACCGAGCAGGGGCCAAGGCACCGCTTGCCCTGACCCCTGGGCTTCTAAGACTGGGCTCGAAGCGGATGGGCTCTAACTGGGGGCAGATTTACCATACTGCCGATGGGGCCAGCGGATGGATCCAGGGCTAGAAAGCGACCCCAGCGCCGCTGTCGATCAGGCCCAGGCCATCCAATCCAGCCTCGAACCCAGACCCAGCGGTGCTGAAGCTCGCTGGGGGGCTGAAGCTGCTGCTGCCGAAGGATTCGCTGATGATGCGATCTCTCACACTATCGTAGAAAACCCGGTTGTTCTCCACCGTCAGCACAGCCCCCAGACCGCTGCCCGTGACGCTGGCCGTGGGAGCCTGGCCCTGGCCGGTCAGCATCGCCACCCAGAGGTTGGTATTCACCCCCGTCGCCGTAATCCGCAGGGGATCGCCTGCATCGAGGGTGACATTGCTGGGCTCTAGCACCCAACCTTTTACGTAGTCGCCATCGGCGGAGGTGAGCAGAAAGGTCTGCAAGCCCCCTTCACTGCCGGTGCTGACGCGGATGCCGCCATCGTTGAGGGATTCGCCCACATTGATCTGCCAGCTATAGGCATGGCTCGATTCATCGCGTAGCTGATCTAGGGTAGAGAGCAGCGTCGTGCCATCGGGGTTGAACTCCACATCCAAGTGGCGCTTGGTGCTGGTGATGCCCAGCTTTTCATAGGCTTCGCCGCCATCAATGATCACGTAGCCGCCCGTGGCATTGGCCTGGTAGAACTCCCGCCGCCCCGTGCTGGAGGCAGCGGGGATTTTGCCATCGATCAGCAGGGTGCTGAAGGCAGCGGCGTCGGTGCGATCCTTGGGGCCAGCGATGAAGCGATCGCCATAGGCATAGAGCCCCAGATTCAGCGCCTCCGGCTGGTTCCAGGCATTGGCCGCAGTCTTGTAGTCGCCTATCAGCGACACAATCGTATCGTCCGCATCCTGCCAGCGGTTGCGGAAGAAATAGCCCCCCTTGTCATCGCTGGCCAGCAAGGGGCCAAAGGCGCTGGGGCTGCTGTCGGGGTCCAACGCCGCGACCTCCGTGGGGTAATAGATCAGCGACCAGGTCGTCCCCGCCCGGCTGTCCTCAAACTTATTCCCATCCGCCGCTGGGTTGTTCACCCCTCGCGCCAGGTCGTAGACGTACTTGTAGTAGCCCTGCTGCTCGGCGGGCACATCGGCAAACAGGAAACTGGTCCAGCCTTCCGCATTGAAGCGCACATTGCCGACACCGTACTGCACGGACTCCTGCTCGGCATTGAAGACTGAGCCATAGAGCGGCAGCTTCCAGAACTCCTTCGCAGCAAAGGCGGCATCGAGATCGGTGTCTCCGGTGCTGCGCAGGGCATTGACCGCCGTGGCCAAGATGCTGCCGCCGTAGCTGAGGTAGCCGTTGCCCTCCTGGTTGTAGCCATATTGGCCGTAGCCGTTGCGGATGTGGGTTTCGAGGTCCGACTTGATTTGGCTGTAGCGATCGCTGCGCGCCACCTCTTCGCCCAAGGCCAACATCGTCACCACCTCAGCCCCCCGCGTCACAGCGGTCCAGTTGGAAGCAAAGTCGCCCCGGACGTTGGGATGGCTAAAGCTCTCCCAGGAGTTGAGGCCATCCGTCAGCTTGCCCTTGACCCAGGCCCGCTGCTCGGGCGTCCAGGCCTGGGCCGCCCAGTCGTAGGAGATCGCAAAGCCCAGGGCCATCATGGCGCGGGTGAGGCCCTTTTCAGAGGTCAGGTTTTCATTGCCAAAGCCTGGGGAATCGTAGACCGCCCGCAAATTGTCATAGGCCATCTGGGCATAGGCAGGATCATCGGTCAGGCGATACATCAGCGAGGCTTCCCGCGCCAGCCAGCTGCGGGCGTAGTTGATATTGCCATCGCTGAGGTTTCATCGTAGACCCGCCAATCGTTTTGGTCCACGCGGGCCTGCATCGCGGCAAAGGCGATCTGGTGGTGGGAGCCAGGCACCTGGATCGCAGCTTTGATCTCCACGATCTTGGTGCCATTGATGAATAGGCGGGGCTCCAGGCTCTGTTCATCGTCCACGAGGATCACCTGGGCGCTGGTGATTTGGCCCAGGCTGGCCCCGCCCGTGGGCTGGCCCAGTTGGAGGGTGAAGCGCTCCGTAGACTCGGGTTGATCGTCATTGAGCAGGGGAATGGCGATCGTCTTGACCGTTTCGCCGGGGGCAAAGGTCACGGTGATGGGGTCGCCGACAAAATCGCTGCCCGCCTGGGCCGTATCCCCCAGGAGGCTGAGGGTGGTGCTGACGGTGCCGCCATAGCCAGCGATGCGCTGGATTGTGACGCTGTTGCCCAGGAGGCCGCTTTCGTTGAAGCTATAGCCAGCCTCGCTAAATTCCAGCCGACCTGGGCGGCTGGAGAGGTCCACTGGGACAAATTCAATGGAGTCTATTGCTGCTGTGTCGCCATCTTTCTCCAGGCCAAACAGCTCCAGCTTGGTGCCTGGGGTAATCACTTGGGCCGTGGCCAGCTCCCGCCGAATCAGACTGGTGCTGTCGGCATTGGCACTGCCAGTCTCGCGGCTGAGGGCCCAGTACTTCAGCTTTTCATCGCCCAGGGTGACGGACATCTGGGCCTTGCCATCGTTTTGATCGTGGTAGTTGAGGAAGACATCGTAGACGCCTTCTAGGTTCACCGTGGTGGTGGCGGTGCCGCGCTCGTTGCTGTTGCCCCCGGCAAAGCTGATGATTTGATTGCCCGAGGCCCCCGACAGGGCCTCTGCACGGTAGCCGGAGAGGTTGAGGCTTTCGGCCTCGAAGATGATGGCGTTGCTGGGGGGGGCAGGCGTGGGCGGAGGGACGGGCGTGGGGGCCGGGGTCGGCGCAGGGGTGGGAGGCGGGTGTGGGCGTTGGAACGGGCGTTGGAACGGGCGTTGGGACAGGGGTGGAACGGGCGCTGGAGCCGGGGCAGGGGTGGGGGCCGGGGCGGTCAGCACAAACTCGATTGAATCGATCGCAGCGGTATCCCCATCCTTTTCGAGGCCAAACAGCTCCAGGTTGGTCCCCGGCGTAATCAAGCGGCTGGCGGCAAACTGCCGCCGAATCAGGCTGGTGCCATCGGGGTTGGCGCTGCCCTGGTTGCGGTTGAGCACCCAATATTTGAGCTTTTCTCCTCCCAGGCTGATGGACATCTGGGCATTGCCATCGCTCTGGTCAAAGTAGTTGAGATAGACATCGTAAAAGCCGTTCAAGTCCAGGCTGGTGCTGGCAGTGCCCCGCTCTCCGGCTGGGCCGCCATCGAAGCTAATGACTTGATTGCCGGAGCTGCTCTCAACGATCTGGCTGCGGTATCCGGAGAGATTGAGACTTTCGGCTTCGATGATGGTACTGGAGGGCGTCGGCGCAGGCGTTGGAACGGGTGTCGGCGCAGGCGTCGGAACCGGCGTTGGTGGATCGCCTGCCCCCCCATCAAGCGGCACGAACTCTAGATAATCAATGCGGACTGCTTCAGCGTCTTTTCGCAGGGCCGTCAGTTCCAGGCTTTGACCCGGCAAAATGGCAACATTGGAGCCCAGTTGGCGGCGAATAACACTCTCGCTTTCGCCAGGATTGCCCAGGTCTTGGTTCAGAACCCAATATTTGAGGGTGGTACCATTGAGCTTGACCCCGAGCTGTCCCTGGCCGCTGCTGTCATCGTGGTAGCCGATAAACACATCGTATCGCCCTGACAGGTCCAGGGTCGTCTTTGCACTGCCCCGCTGGCCTGGGTTGGCATCCAGCAAGCTGATCAGGGAATCAGAGGAAATGGTGCTGGGCTCTAGGCCAAAGTTGAGCAAATCGAAATCTTCTGCTTCTAGACGAATTGGCGTTCCCATGGATGCTGTTAAAGGTTGGAGGAGTGACGGGGTGGACAGACGAAGTGCAGAGCCAATGCAGGGAGAGGAGATTGGCTGGGGGCAGTGGCGATCGCACGATTGCAAGGCCGATCGAGCAGCTATGGGGCGACCTCACGGCGCTAGGGGTAGGAAGCGATCGCCCTCACCCACTAATACGATTGATGCTGAACAAATCAATAACCTTGGACGACATCCTATGAACCCTTCATATTGACTTCAAGGAATTACGGAAAGCCAGTTTCCGTGGCGATGTTGTGAAAAATTTATGGTCTGAAAAAGATTTAATTCCAACCCCTTGCAGGCCCAGACTTCTAGATTTTTGAGGAAATTTACTTCTTCAGAAGTGAAAGACTAACTAATAATAATTAGGCAATTAATTTATTACATTTGGCTGAAATTCAATGGGTGGTTTATCTCAAACTCATATCTTGGTGACTCGGGCGGCGGAACAGGCCAGCAGTTTTGGCCATCTGCTGCAAGCGGCGGGGGCTGAGGTGCTGGAGATGCCGACGATCGCCATCACGCCCCCCAGCAGTTGGGCTGAGCTGGATGGGCGATCGCCCAATGGCAGCGCTTCGATTGGTTGATTTT
The DNA here is from genome assembly GCA_012032745.1 of Synechococcales cyanobacterium RM1_1_8. Taxonomy (GTDB): domain Bacteria; phylum Cyanobacteriota; class Cyanobacteriia; order PCC-9006; family JAAUQQ01; genus JAAUQQ01. The sequence goes on along the minus strand of JAAUQQ010000090.1, from coordinate 4,339 downwards.
GACCTCGGCCAATGCCGTGACCTTCTTGGTGCAGCGGCTGGAAGTCCTGGGCCAGCCTATGGCTGTCCTGGAGCGGATCAAGATTGCGGTGGTGGGCCGCAAAACCGCCCTAGCCCTGGCTGAGCAGGGGCGCGAACCGGACTTCATGCCGACCAGCTTTGTGGCGGATGCCCTGGCGGCGGAATTTCCCGAGCCCCTCGCGGGGCAGCGGATTTTGTTTCCTCGGGTGGAAAGCGGCGGGCGGCCCGTCTTGGTGGAGGCGTTTCGCAGCCAGGGCGCGGCGGTGACCGAGGTGGCGGCCTATGAATCGGCCTGTCCGGCGATCGCCCAGCCGCAGGTCTTGGCGGCCCTGGACCAGGGCCAGGTGGATATCATTACCTTTGCCAGTTCCAAAACCGTGGGCCATTTTGTGCGGCTGGTGGCCCAGGGCCTCGGCCCGGATTGGCAGGCGCGGCTGGCGGGGGTGGCGATCGCCTCCATCGGTCCCCAAACCTCAGAGACCTGCAAAGCACTGCTGGGGCGGGTGGATGTGGAAGCGGAGGAATATACCTTAGAGGGACTGACGGCGGCGATCGCGGACTTTGTCCAGGCCCGGCGTTCCGGGCCAAATCGGCTAGGCTCGTGATGGGGGCCTAGGGCCGAGGGCCAGGCCGGAGGAATTCCCCCAGACTCACCACCTCCCCAACCACAATGATGCAGGGGGAGAGGCTGTTCCAGCCCGCTTGGGCCATGTGTTCCTGACTGCGCTGTTCGATTTCGAGCAAGGTGCTGGCGATCACCGCCTGCTGGGGTTGGCCCGCCCAGCGGATGATGGCGATGGGGATATAGGGCGATCGCCCATGGTTCAGGAGCTGGGCGACGATCGCCCCCAACTGTCGCCCCCCCATCAGCAACACCAGGGTAGGCAACTGGGCCAAGGCTGCCCAGTTGAGGGCTTCTGGCTCATGGGCTGTAAAGACGCCGAAGCCCCGACTGAGCACAGGATCCGTCAAGGGAATACCGGCCAGCAGCGGCCCCGCCAGGGCGGAAGACAGTCCCGGAATGACTTCAAAGTCGCAGCCTGCCCCTCTCAGGGCCTGGATTTCAGCCGTGGCCCGGCCAAAGATAAACGGATCGCCGCTCTTGAGCCGCACCACCTGCTTGCCCCCCTGACAATGGTGTATGAGCAAGTGATTGATCTCTGCTTGGGCGGTGCTGGGCAGGCCGCCGCGCTTGCCCACGGGGATCAGCTCACAGTCAGGGCGGACCTGGGCGGAGAGGCGATCGTCCACCAAGGCATCGTAAATCAGCACATCGGCCCGGCCCAGACAGACCTGGCCCTGGAGGGTGAGGTAGTCCAGGGCACCGGGTCCGGCCCGAGGAGAAACACCTTGCCCCGAGGCTCCGGGCTGGCTGGGTTGGGGGGGCTGGGTTGGGGGAACATGGGATAGGGGATGCGATGGGCGAGGGTGGCTAAACCTATGCCCGAGCCTACCAGCAATCCTACGGGACGCTGGCCCCGAAAATTTGCCCAGGTGTCCAGCGCCAGACTTCACGAAACCTAACGATTCTCTTTCACGGCTTAAAAGCCACCCTGGGAAAGATAACAGCAGCCCTTATCTAATTTCGGGAGTATCTCCTAACCATGATCCCTCAAACCATTTTGATCGTGGACGATACACCGGCCAATCTCCAGGTTCTATTTACCTTGCTGAGCGAGGCTGGGTTTGAGGTGGCGATCGCAGAAAATGGCGAAATGGCCCTAGAAACCCTATCCATAATCGAACCCCAGCTCATTTTGCTGGATGTGATGATGCCGGGCTTGAATGGCTATGAAACCTGTCAAAAAATCAAGGAAAATCCAAAAACTGCCGCAATTCCCGTTATTTTTATGTCTGCCCTCTCCGAGAGCATTAACAAAGTTAGAGCCTTTGAAATTGGGGCTGTGGACTATATTACCAAGCCGATTGATGTGGCAGAAACCCTGGCTCGGGTCCATCACCACCTGGAGCTGAAACTGGCCCAAGCCGAACTGGCCGCGCTCAATCGGGAGCTGGAGGGGCGGGTGGCCCGGCGCACGGAAGATTTGCAAGCAGAGATCCAGGAGCGTCGCCAGGCAGAAGCTCGGTTTCGCTCAATTTTCAAGCTCGCGCCCATTGGCATGGCGATCGCCGATCCCCATGGACGATTCCTGGAGGTCAACCAGTCCCTCTGCGACACCCTGGGCTATGAACCGGCGGAGCTGATCCAGCTCTCCTGGCGCTGCTTGATCCATCCCGAAGACAGGGAGAGCGTCATGGAGTTGTATCGCCAGGCGGCCCAAGGCGAAATTCAGGATTTCTCTTTGGAGAGCCGTTGCCTCAGCAGAAGCAACACTATCATCCATGGCTTACTCCAGGTTGCCACAGTCCGCCACGAAGAGGCATTGTCCAACTGTTTTGTCTGTCAGTTCCTGGATATTACCCTCCGCAAGCAAGCCGAAGCCGAGCTGCGCCACAGTGCAAGCCACGACAACTTAACCGGCCTACCCAACCGAGCGTTGATCTGTCAGCGATTGGACACCGCTCTACTGGCGGCCAAGCAGGATCCTGAGTATCGCTTTGCAGTGTTGTTTTTGGATCTGAACCGCTTCAAGATGGTCAACGATAGCCTGGGCCACCAAGTGGCGATCGCCTCTTGATTGCAATCTCCCGACGCCTGGAGTCTACCCTGCGGGGCTCCGACATCATTGGCCGCCTGGGCGGGGATGAATTCGTTGTGCTGCTACAAAAAATCCACTCGATCGACGATGCAATCTACGTGGCCAAGCGCATCAACAAGGCCCTCAAAGAGCCATTTAACCTAGAGGAGCATCAACTGTTCACCAGCGCCAGCATTGGCATCGCCCAGGGAACCTCTCACTACGACAATGCCGATGAGCTGCTGCGCAATGCAGACATTGCGATGTATTCCGCCAAGGCCCAGGGACGTGAGGGGGATTATATTATCTTCGATCGAGAGATGTATGAGCAAGTTTCTGAAAAGCTTCAGATGGAAATTGAACTGCGGCAAGCTCTGGAGCTCCATGAATTTCAGCTCTACTACCAACCTTTGATCTGTTTGACCTCTGGAATGCTGATCGGCTTTGAAGCCCTGGTGCGTTGGTTTAGCCCCAAGCGGGGCATCGTATCCCCAGGGGTGTTCATCCCCATTGCAGAGGAGATGGGCTTGATTGTGCCTCTGGGCCATTGGATTCTCCAGGAAGCCACGACCCAGCTATTGCACTGGCGGCGAGCCTACCCCTTCGCGGCAGCGCTGAAGATGAGCGTCAACCTCTCCATCCCTCAGCTCCAAAGCCCAGGCTTTCTGACCTGCCTGGATGAGATCTTGCAGCAGCAACAATGGGATGGCCAGGGACTTCAGCTCGAAATCACGGAGAGCATTTTCATGGAGGATTTGGAAGGTCTACTGTCGCTCTTGCAGGCGATCAAGCAGCGCGGGGTGGAGCTGGCCCTGGATGACTTTGGCACGGGCTACTCCTGCCTCAGCTATCTCCATCGCTTCCCCTTGGATCACCTCAAAATCGATCGCGCCTTTGTCAGTTGTATTGGTCAGGGGGGCGAGCAGAGCGAGATTGCCGCCATGGTGATCAACTTGGCCCAGCAACTGGGCATGACGGCGATCGCCGAGGGCATTGAACATTCCCACCAGCGCGATCATCTCCAGCGTCTGGGGGCCACATCCGCCCAGGGCTATTGGTTTGCCAAGCCCCTCAATGCCGAAGCCGCAGAACAACTGCTGCTCCATCCCTTGCCCTGGCTAGAGCAGGTGGAGGTCGCTTAGCTGGCGGCGCAGCAGTTGAGCCTGGGCTGAACCCTGGGCCTCGTAGAGTTCCAGAGCCTGGGCAAAGGCGACCTGGCTAGCGGCGATCGCTCCCGCTTTTAGCAAGGCCACCCCAAGGTTTTGGTGGATTTCGGGCTTGTCGGGGCTGAACTTCAGGGCGGTTTTATAGGCAGCGATCGCCCCGGCCAGATCCCCCTGCTGGCGCTTGAGCTTGCCGAGGTTGTAGTGGGCGGTGGCAAAGCTGGGGTCGAGGGCGATCGCCTGTTCGTACAGTTCCCCAGCCAACGCCAGCAGCCCCTCATCCTGGAGCAAGCTGGCCAGGTTGTTATAGGCTCCCAGCTTGAGAATTTCGGGAATGTCAACCGCCAGGGCCATTTGGTAGGATAGCGCTGCGGCCTCGTTGTCCCCTTGGTGACATTGACCAATGGCTAGATGATAATACAACTCGTAGCAGATTGGCCCATCCAAATCCGGCCCATCCAGGTCCAGACTAGCCAGCCCCCGCTCCAGCAGGGCAATGCCCCTGGCCCAGTCCCCC